>JBIKHX010000006.1:0-20145 GCA_044361945.1 Polaromonas sp.
CTCGCTGACCGTGCGCGAAGGTGTGTTCCACATCGACGGTCATGCCGGCACGCTGTCCTACTGGGACCTGCCGCACGCCGCGTTGCTCGCGCGCGAGGCAACGGCGACGGTCGCGCCCAAGGATCCAGACGCGTATGCCCTGGTGGGCAAACCGGTGCCGCGCTTTGACATACCCGACAAGGTCAGCGGCCAGCCGCGCTTCGTGCACGACATGGAACTGCCCGGCATGCTGTTCGGCCGCATCGTGCGCCCCCCCTCGGCGGACGCTCAACTTCTGTCGTTTGACGCCGATGCCATACGCAAACTACCTGGCGTGGTCGCCGTGGCGGTGGATGGCAACTTCATCGGCGTGGTGGCGGCGCGCGAGGAGCAGGCGGTGAAGGCGCGGCTTGCGGCCATTACGGCGGCGATATGGCGCGAACAACCCATCGCCACCGACGAGGCCGGCCTGTACGAGTATTTCCACAGCCGCGCCACGCGCGATCTGGTGATTTTTGAGCGTGCCGATTCACCCGGTACGCGCACCGGTATGAAGCGGATTGAAGCCCAATACAAGAAGCCCTATCTCGCCCACGCCGCC
Source organism: Polaromonas sp. (assembly GCA_044361945.1). Lineage (GTDB taxonomy): Bacteria > Pseudomonadota > Gammaproteobacteria > Burkholderiales > Burkholderiaceae_C > Polaromonas. Next base: position 581 of record JBIKHX010000006.1, read on the forward strand.
ATCGGTCCCTCGTGCGCGGTGGCACGCATCGCCCCAGGCGGCACCATCGAAGTTTGGTCGCACACCCAGGGCGTGTTTCCGCTGCGCTACGAACTGGCGCTGGTGCTGGGTATGGCCGAACAGGACATCGTCGTGCACCATACCGAGGGCGCCGGCTGTTTCGGCCACAACGGTGCCGATGACGTCGCGCTGGATGCCATCCTGCTCTCCCGCGCCGCCGGCGGCGTGCCGGTGATGGCGCAGTGGATGCGCGACGATGAATTCGCCTGGGAGCCTAGCGGCTCGGCCATGCTCATGAAACTGCAGGGCGCGATCGATGGTGCCGGCAATGTCACCGACTGGCAGTACGACGTCTGGGGCAACGGCTACCGCCACCGCCCCGGCTCAGGCAAGCCGGGCACCTACGAATCTTCACTGTCGGCCTCGTGGCTGCTAGCCAGCCCGGTGCCCAAGGCCCCGCAGTACGACCAGGTCATGCTCAACACGCGCGGCGGTGGCGGCGGCCTGGCGATGAACGCGGTGGCGCCCTATGACTTTGCTAATCATCGCGCCGCCTCGCACCTGGTGGCCGAGCGGCCGATACGCGTTTCTTCACTGCGCTCGCTGGGCGGCTACGGCAATATTTTTGCGGTTGAGTCTTTCATGGACGAACTGGCCTTTGCCGCCGGCGCCGACCCGGTAGCCTTCAGGTTGCGCTACCTTACCGATCCACGTGCGCGCGCAGTGGTGGAACTTGTGGCGCAAAAGGCCGGCTGGCTGGGGGGCGAAAGCGACGGCGTCACCGGGCGCGGCATCGGCTTTGCGCAGGTGAGCAACCAGTACAGCTATGTGGCGGTGGTGGCCGAGATTGTCATAGACCCCGACCTGCGTGTGAAACGCGTGGTGGCCGCGGTCGACGTAGGGCAGGCGCTCAACCCGGATGGGGTCATCAACCAGATCGAAGGCGGCATCGTGCAGGCGGTGAGCTGGACGCTCAAGGAGCAGGTGCGCTTTGGCGCGCATGGCGTGACCAGCCTCGATTGGGAACTCTACCCGATTCTGACCTTCCCCGAAGTGCCGGTGGTCGAAGTGCATCTCATCAACCGTCCGCACGAAGTTCCGCTGGGTGCCGGCGAGTCGGTGATGGGGCAAACCGCAGCGGCCATCGCCAACGCGCTGCATCACATTGCCGGTGTGCGTATCCGAGAACTACCCATCACGCGTGAAAAAATCGCCGCCGCTTGAACAGGCATAGTCTGTAAAACCGCTCCATACAAGGCGTTCCAGCTAATTAGCGAATTGCATGGACGCTATTTTGAGGCGCAACTCAGGGACGGCCGCCAGAGGGACGGCCGTCGGACACCCCTATCAAATCAGCGTGGCGCCCAGAAAGCCCGCGTACCCGCGCGCGCCCGCCATGAGTTCGGAAACCAAGACAAACTCGTCGTCTGAATGAAATTGCTCCACGCGGCCCGGTCCCCACATCGTCGTCTCGCAGCCCAGCTTGAGCAGGTAGCCGGCATCGAGCGAACTGTGGCTGTAAAAGGTGTCCGGGACAGCCAGACCTGCGCGCCGAACGCCCTCGCCAATGCGCGCCACAAGCGGTCCATCGACGGCGATTTCGCACGGATACATGAATGGCCCCTTTCGCACCTCGACCCGCCAGGGCTCGGAAAGCCGCACGCATTCCGTGATCTGGGCTAGCGCCAGTTCGGGATCCTCGCCGGGCAGCAGGCGCCGGTCGATGGTGATGGTCGCGCTGTCCTGCACCGTGTGCGTCGCGTTTGGGCCGGTGATCACGCGCGTCGGCGTGAGGGTCACCCGGCCAAGTCCGGGATGCTCGCGCGCCGGCAGTTCGAGATGCTTTAACTGATCGAGCACGCGGCGCGCCCCCTCGATGGCGTCTATCCCGTCCCAGGGAGTGCTGCTATGCGTAGCCTTGCCATGAACGATCACATCGACATCGATGCGCCCCTTGTTGCCCAGCGCTACGCGGCCGTTAGTGCCCAGCCCGACAATACCCATGGTCGGTACCGTGCCCAGCGCGGCGTGGGCGGCGAGCGCCGCTTGTGCCGCATCGTGTCGCCCGGTTTCGCCGGCGCTGCTCAATACAAAAACCAGATGCCCCTTGGGGAAACCACCTGTCGCGAAAAGTGCTTCGAGCGCGGCGAGCGCGGCCGCGAGCGGGGCCTTTTGCTCCGAAATTCCGCGCCCGCGCAGGGCCGGTCCCTCGCTGGTGTTGATCAGCCGTGCGTCCCACGGGTCGGTCATCCTTGATTGCGGATGGGTCATCGCGTACATCATCATCAGCACCGAAGCGCCGTCGCCGGCGCGTCCGGCCTCGGCAATGAGATTGCCCATGGCGTCACGCCGCGTCGCAAGGCCCATGCCCTCGAGGATGGGCGCTACGCACTCGCCGATAAAGGCCTGAACCTGGGGTTCGGCTTCCATGCGCTCGGTTTGCGGACTGGGAAAGCGCACCAATTGCTGCGCCAGGGCGAGGACGCGGGCTTCGGTGATCATCACCCTTCCGGTGCCAAGTGCTGTTGCGGCATTCAGCTCATCCTGCCAATCGCAGCCATCGCGCGTTCCTGCAAGCGAAAATCCGCCCACTTGGCGATGGGCACCGGCTGGTTGATCTGCTTGTTCTGCAGCGCTAGGTCGTGCGCGACAGCGAGGTTGGCCTCGGTCATGTCACCGTTCACGCCAAAGCCGCGAATACGCAGCAGCTCAGCATAGGCCCGCTCGATGACCGCCGCCTTGGAGGAAGGCGAGTACTTGAGCATGACTTCGACCGTTCCGGATCTGTTGCTCACGATATAGCGGCAGGCCTGGATCACCGCACGTGTGATGGCGGTAGCGGCGGCGGGGTTCTTTTCGATCAGCTCGTTACGCAACATCAGCAACTCAAACGGATAGCTGGGTATCACTTCCGCAACCGACGAAAGCAACGTGATGTTGGGGTCAGCGGCGGCCTCCATGGCGTAGTCGATGTGCAGCAGCGCGCCCTTTACGCGGTCGGCAAGCAGGGCCAGCATGCGATCGCGGCCACCGCCAACGCTGAGCCATTGCACCGCGTCGCGCGGTACTTTGGCGTTTTCGAGATAGGGGAACATCAGGTATTGGGAAATGGCACCGGGGCGCGAGACTGCAAACGGCTTGCCGCGAAGGTCGGCTACAGTGGCAATTTCCTTGCGCACCGCAACCATGTACGAGAGTCGCGCGCCTGGCGCAGAAACCGCACGAATGGGGTGCCCGGCAACTGCGGCCGACAACACCCCCTCTGGATCACTGGCCGTCACGTCGACCTGCCCGGAAGAGAGCGCCTGCGTGGCGAGCGGACCGCCACGCAACTGCAGCACGTCGGTGACATTGATGCCGCCTTCGCGGAAGAAGCCGCGCTCATAGGCCACATGCAGGTAAATGTTGTGGAGGGAGGGCGGCGTTACGCCGGTAGCAATCTTGATATTAGCGGGCGACTGGGCACGCAAGATCGCGGGAGCGGCCAGTACTGCAGAAGCTCCGGCAACGGATGTAAGAAAACGGCGTCGTGACATGAGTCTCTCCTAGTGGAAGCGCATACCAGGACGGGGCGCTTTGCTCGCATGGTAATATATTTTTATCGAATACGGTGGCTTCATTTAATCCTCCACAGCCATTGACGGGGATCAAACTAAATCGTAGATTTAACGCTGCACAGACTCGGGAGAAACGTCGTTGGGATTCAAAATAATAAAACCAGATACTGCGGCGCGCGTCGGACTTGAACCGGGTCGCGGCGACAGTATACAGCTTGTTAACGGCAGCTGCGGCACGGATAAACTTGATGTACACATCAACGTTCTTTTGCCCAAGGGGCCCCGCGGTCGCGTCCACCGCCACTCCGTCTCAGACAATGTCTATATCGTAAAGTCCGGCGAGGGCGAACTCACCTTTGAGGGTACGGCGCACCACATCGTCGCCGACGACGTGGTGTTCATCCCGGCCGGCGCGCGCCACGCACTGAGCAACGTGTCGACGGAAAATCTGGTGATCTACGAAATCTACGCACCTGCCGGTCCGGTTTTTGACTTTGTCACCGACACACCACAGGCAAAGGCCTGAGTCGGACATGGATACCGTGCTATTCATTGACTACGCGACAACAGTCAAACTGCTGTCGGCCTCAGATGCCATGTCGATATGCGAGGACATCTACCGGCAGCACGCCCGCCACACAGTGCAATGGTCAGACCCGCCGAGCCAGAAGCTTGTCACCGGCCCCCCGCTTTACAACAACTGGCATACCAAAACAGTGGTACTTGCCGAGGGACCCATCGCCGGGGTGCGTCTGTATTCGTATTTTGATGACGGCGAAACCAACACCGTCGGGCGTCTCGATTGCGCTCGCTATATTGTTCTGGCCGACCCGCGAACGGCACGGCCGTTGGCGATCGTCGATGAGCACTGGACCTACGCCATCCGCAGCGCTGCCGCTGCGATCGCACCGCTGCGCTGGCTGGGGCCACGCGCCCCCAAAACGCTGGGCCTGGTGGGGATCGGCACCATGGGCGAGAACTGCCTGCGCTGTCTGCGCCGGCTCTACAACTTCGAGGAAGTGTTCTGTACTTCACGCCGCGCCGACACGCGTGAGGCCTTCGCCGCCAAATGGACGCGAATACTTGGCATCCCGGTACGCGCCCTTGACTCGATTGAGGAGGTGGTGCGCCGTAGCGATATCGCTGTGGGCTGCACCACACGCACCGACGTGGTCAGCCGGGAGACCTGGGTCAAGCCAGGCGCGACATTCGTATCGCTCGCGCGCCGCGAAATGGACCCGGCCGGATGGGCGAAGTTTGACAAGACCGTCATTGACGACTGGGACTGCAACCTGACAATGAAACCGTTTCGCGACATGCTTGAGGCTGGGCAGTTCGACCGTGCCCGCCTGCACGCCGAAATCGGCGAGGTGATCTTTGGTGAAAAGCCCGGGCGCGAGCGCGACGACGAGCGCATTCTTGTGCACACCACCGGCCTGGTGTCACAGGACGTGGGTATTGCCTCGTGGATCTACGAAAAAGCGCTCAAGCTCGGCCTTGGCATTGCGCTGCCAACTGCACTGGCGCAGGCCCATATCCAGCCCGAGGACTAGAGCACCGCTTAATCGGGCACGCGGCGCCAGGGCGCGACCCTGCGTTCGAGCCGGTAAATCAGATTGGTGATGCCTATGCTTAGCAGCGCCAGCACGACGATGGGCACGAAGAGTTCGGCGGTGCGAAACGTGTTGCCATAGAGCACCACCATATAACCGAGGCCGGCCAGCGCGGTGAACATTTCAGCCACCACCACACCCACCAGGGCCCGCCCCAAGCCGAGTCGGATCCCGGCGATCAGGAAAGGCACAGCGGCGTGAGCCACAACGCGCCGGAACGTCTGCCAGCGATTACAGCCGAACGCGCGCGCCGTTTCGAGATAGGATTGCGGAACGTTAGCCACACCAATCTGCGCATTGATGATGATCGGAAACACCGCGACTAACCAAGTCAGGAAGACCTTGGCCTGGAATTCGAGGCCGAGCCAGATGATCACCACCGGTACTAGCGCGACCGTGGGCATGGCGTAAAACGCATTAACATAAGGATCGAGCACGCGCCTCAGCGTTGCAAAGGTGCCCATGGCGACACCAATCACCATACCAGACACGATGGCCAGCGCAAAACCGGTGAGCAACACGCTCGCGGTCTGCCACAACTGGCGCGGTAGTTCACCCGATACGGTCATCTCGACGAAGGCAACCGCAATGGCCGAGGGCGGTGGCAGGAAGCGCGGCGGAATGACGAAACGCGACAGTAGTTCCCACGTGGCAAGGATGCCGATATGGCACGCGGTCTGGATCAGCAGGGTTTTGCGCGTCGCTAGCATCAGACGCTTTCCTCGAGATCCTGGCCGGGTATCGCAGCCGCGCCCGACAGCAAGGTCCACAAATATTCACGTATGGACGCAAATTGGCGGCTGGCACGCACCGCATCGGCTTCGCGCGGGTGGGGAAGATCTACGAGCACCTCCTCGACAATGCGTCCGGGACGCCCTCCCATCACTAGAATACGGTCGGAAAAGAAAATGGCCTCGTCCATATTGTGGGTGATGAACACCACCGTCTTGCGCGAGCGCGCGAGAATTCCCGCAATTTCGCGTTGCAATTCTTCGCGGGTGATCGCATCGAGTGCGCCAAAGGGCTCATCCATCAGCAATATCTGCGGATCCAGGGCCAGCGCGCGGGCGATCCCCACGCGCTGCTGCATGCCGCCGGACAATTCATGCGGATAGTGATCGGCAAAACGCTGCAGCCTGACCAATTCGACAAACTGCTGCGTGCGCTCTGCACATTCGGCAGCGGGCAGCTTCGCCACTTCAAGGCCGAATGCAACGTTCTGGCGCACCGTCAACCAAGGGAAAAGGTTGAACTGCTGGAAAATGATTGCGCTCGCCGGCGAGGAGCCCTCGACGCGGCGCTCCGCGGCGAAAACCTCGCCGCTGCTCGCCGTTTCAAGGCCGTGCAGGATGCGCAGCAGCGTCGTCTTGCCACAGCCGCTGGGACCAATGATCGAGACAAACTCGCCTTTGCCAACCTCAAAACTCACATCACGCAGCGCTTCGAAAGGCGAACGGCCACGTTCGCCGGGGAAAATTTTGCCTACTTTTTCGATTCGTATCACTTAAAAAGCCTTCCTGCATGGTGAACTACCATATCGAATACATGACACTGTATCAGGCTAAACACGGTTTGTAGGCACTTATATAAAGCTTGTTTAAAACCGGCGGTTCTCGTTTCAATCAACATGAAGAGCGTTCTGTTTTAGCAAGGCAAAGGTTGAATTTTCATGCTGAGAGTTTTTCCTGATGCGGCTACCTGATCCACGCCTGAGTTGGCGAATTGCTAATTCAGGCCGCTAACAGAATAAAAACCTGCAACGCTTTGCGCCTGTGAGGGCTGGTCGAAATAAAACTGGAGCAAGCTGCGAATCGCTATAGTGTTCCCGCTCAGCCATGTTTCGAAATGTCAAAAATAATGCCTTCAGGGTCCTTGAACTTGCGTTCGAAGTTATCTTTTTCCTGTCCGGCCCCGACCTGAAAAAAGAAGATGCCACCGGCTTGCTTAATGCTTTTTTTCGTAACGACGGGGTCCTCGGCTATAAAACTAAGATGCTCTCCCACATAACTGTTCGCGTCATCCAAAACCGAACCTTTCGCTTCGTTATCGCGAAGCAGTGCAAGATTGATGGTTTTCCCTGACAGATAAATGCCGGTCAGGGGGAAAATTTTCGGCCATCGCGGGCACCATAGCAATTACAATGAAAGTATGACAAAACTTCTCATTCGCGGTGCTCGCGTGCTGGACCTGGATGGCGATGTTCACATGCCGCCACTCCTGGACATTTTGATCGAAGGTGACACTATCAGTGCCGTCGGGCCGCACATTTCGGCCGAGGTGGCCGCTGGCGCAGAGGTCATCGAGGCGCAGGGTAAGCTCGCCATCCCGGGGCTGATCAACTCGCACTATCACTCCAACGATGTGCTCGCCAAGGGCTTGATGGAAGACTTGGCGCTGGACTCCTGGAGCATGATTGCGAGCCCGCTTGGCTCTCGCCGCAGCCTGCAAGAGGTGCGCGCCCGCACCCTGCTTGGCGCCATCGACTGCCTGCGCAACGGCATCACCACGGTGCAGGACTTCAGCAATTTTGCGCCGGCCAATGAGGAGGTGCTCGACACCATTCTCGACGCCTATGCCGACGCCGGCATACGCGTCATTTTTTCGGTCACGGTGCGCGACAAGTCGCAGATGGATACGATCCCATGGATCCGGGAGATTGCGCCGGTGGCAGTGCACGACGCGATCGGTAACAGCGCCGCTGCGCCCGGACCGCAGATGGATTTTGTCGCCAGCCAGATCAAGCGCGTTGGAAATCGCGCCGGCATGCTCCGCTGGGCCCTCAGTCCATCCGCGCCCCAGCGTTGCTCGCCAGGCATGCTCGAGGCGGTTGCAGACTTGTCGAAAAAATTGAATCTGCCGGTCTATACGCACGTCTATGAAACGCGGATGCAGCGGGTTTTTGCGCAGCAAGCCCTCGCCGACTACGGCGGCTCGGCGATTCGCATGCTCGAGGCGACGGGTCTGCTTGGCCCCAACACCACCATCGCGCACGGCGTCTGGCCTGAGCACGACGAGATCGAACTCATCGGCAAGACCGGCACCAACGTCGTGCTCAACATGCTAAGCAACCTCAAGCTCAAGAGCGGCATCGCGCCGGTGATGGATTACCGTGCCAACGGCGTCAACCTCGCCCTCGGTTGCGATAACTGCAGTTGCAGCGACGTGCAAAGCCTAATGCAGGTGATGAAACTGTTTTGCCTGCTGACCGCATCCAGCTCACCTTTTGAAACCGGCGTGACTGCAGTCGACGCCCTGCGCGCCGCCACCGTAGGCGGTGCACGCGCAGCCGGCCTGGAAAAATCAATCGGCGCAATCAAGCCTGGCTTCAAGGCCGATATCGTGCTGCTCGACCTCTTCGACACGGCCTATGTGCCCTTCAATAGCGCCGTACGGCAAGTGGTGTTCGCCGACAGCGGCCGCGCCATCGACTCGGTCATTGTCAATGGGCGCCTGGTGATCGAGGAGCGCAAGCTGCTGAGCGTAGACGAGGCTGCGCTGCACAAGGAGATCGACGGCCTGATGCCGGCGGTGCGGACCGAATTCTCGCGCCTGCGCGAGGGCTACGAAAAAGCCAGGCCTTATTTGGATGAGGTGCAGAAGCGCGCCTGGAACGTGCCCCTCAGCGTGCACCGGCATGTGGGTGCGCCGGCGACCGACATGTTGCCACGCAAGGGGCGCGGCCGGGCCTAATAGCTTAGGGGCATTCGCTGGAAAGGCACGGCTAGCGCGGATTTGCAATCTATGGCCGTTCCGATCGTTGGCGAGGCTACCGCTGGAGCGCTTGAGCACCGGGTCGATCTGCGAAAGCACTTGTTTCGTCTGTGCCTCGAAGGTGATAGAAATATCCTCACCATCAAAAAATGCAGATCACTAGTCTTGCCCGAATAAGGGTTAAAACACACCTCAATTTCGCTCTAACTGCTATAAAGTATCGCTTCACTAACAACTCCCAACTCCCTTCCCTGCCCGCAGCTTGCCGCACAGTCACCCTAAGGGTAGATGCTGGCTTGCGTCCAGCCGGCATAGTATCGGTAAGCAGTCCAATAGACACGAAAGGAAACTACCTTGAGCGTTCACGTTTTGCCCTATGACACAGCCCACCCTGGCGACGTTGTCGATTTCTCGCACAAATTGCGCCAGTTTGAGCCCTCGCGCATACGCAGCCTCGCCCTGCTGGTAAAAACAGAGGGCAACTCCGACGTCAACGACTTCTCGCGCGAATACGGCCTCCAAAGCGCAAGCATTGCGATCGAGGCATACGGCGGCCGCCCCCTGCTCGAGCGCTCCACCTTTCTCTTTTCTACCGGATGCGAAGGCGCAATGACTCCATTCGGCTATTTGTTCGCGGATGTCGACGAGCCGGACGCTAAACCATCGCGACGCGGCAGCGCACTGGCCATGGGCTGCGCCCGCAGCCGCTCACTAACTCCCGAAGAAATAGGCACCCTCGCCCACGCCGACATCACCGCCGACACCGTGCGCGCAGCCATGAAAGACGCCGGCGTCGATGCGAGTGAGGTCGCCCTGGTCATCGTCAAGACCCCCGTAAAGAGTTTTCTTCCCCCGGCCCCCGACGCGGTACGAAACAAGCGCATTGCCTCGGGCTACTCCAAGGCGGTAGGCGCACTTGGCGCCGGCGTGGCACTCGGCGAAGTTGACCGCACACGCATCGTGCAGGAGGCATTCGACAACGACCACTCACTGCATGCAAACCGCGCCATGGTCTTCTCGGGCGCCGAACTCGACTGCGTGGAAATCATGCTGCTGGCCAACCGGCCCGGCGCTGCGGGCGCGCTGTCGGTTCACACCGGCCGACTACGCGATGTTCTTGACGGCAAGGGACTGCGCGACATGTTTTGCGCTGCCGGCTGCACTGTCGATGCAGACGGCAGCGTGGCCACCCCGGAACGCGTGGTCGCGACCATGATCAAATCGGGCGTCGCGCCCGACGGCCGCCTGCGCGGACTGCGCACAGTCATGAAAACCAGCCATATCGACATGGACAAGCACGTGCGCGCCGCCATGAGCGGCGTCGTCGGTTCGATCCTTGGCTCAGCGCGGGTGTTCATCTCGGCCAACACCGTCCATCAGGCACCGGCCGGCGGGGGGCTGTGCGCCTGCATCGTTCGCGATGCCACCGTATCCGCATGAGCAGCTTTCGTATCCTGCGCGAACAGGACGTGCGTGACACGATCAACGCAGGTGGCGCGCTGGAAATGGCGCGACGCACGCTGCGCGATCAGGCCACCGGAGGCAGCCGTCTGTCCACGCCGTCCGCGATGACGCTTGACGCGCTGGCTCTGGGCGGACCGCGCTTCAAATTTAAGGCCGCGACCGTCGCACATTTGAACGCCTCCGGCATCCGCCTGCTGTCCAATCCAGGCACAACGGACAAGCAGACCCGCAATTACTGCGCTGTCTACGACCACAGTGATTTTCACCTCGCCGGCCTGGTGGCGGAAAACTGGCTAAGCAAAATCCGCACCGCTGCGTTCGGCGTTGTGGCGGTAGAGCAACTGGTCAACCCCGGGCCGCTCGTGGTCGCGCTGTACGGCACGGGCGGCATCGCCGCCGAAATCATCGCAATGCTCGCCTGCGCGCTGCCGGTTGCTGAATTGCGCGTGCATTCTCGTCGCCCCGAGAGCATGGCTGCGTTCGTGAATACGCATGCGCCCGTCGCCGGATATGCGCTGCGGGCCGAACCTGACCGCGCCCGCGCGGCATCGGACGCAGATCTGGTCATCACACTCACCGAATCTCCCAGTCCGCTGATTTTTCCGGGGGAAACCAAAGATGGATGCGTTGTCTGCTCCATGGGCAGTTACAACGAAGTGGACTACGGCGTGCTGCTCGAGTCCGCACGGCTGATCGTCGATGATGCCGATTTTTCCGCCGAAATGGGAGACGGCTACGCGTGGATCGCCCAGGGGCATCTCAGCCGTGCGCAATTTAATTCGCGCATTGATGGGCTTGCCTGCGAAGTCATTACCGGCCAAAAACCGGGTAGACAAGCCGCGTCCGAGCGCATCGTCGCACTCATCCAAGGCATGGCCATAGGCGATGTCGCCTTCGCCACACACGTACTCCGCGAGGCCGAGCGCCTCGACCGGGGTCAGCTCATTGAGTTGGACTGAGCGCGGGCGCGGCCAGCATCGCACGCGTTCCGCCCTTCGGCGGCGACCTTACTGCTCAACCTTTATGTTCGCGGTCTTGATAACCTGGGCGTAGCGGGTGTAATCGGTTTTGAGCAAGGCGGCGAATTGTTCTGGACCGCCGACAAGCGGATCGAGCCCCTGCTTTTGCAGCGCTTCCTTGAAATCCGCCGTGGCAAGGATGATGGCGATCTGCGCCGAGATCTTGTCGACGATGTCCTTAGGCGTGCCGGCGGGCGCAAGCACGCCAAACCAGAGTCGCACGTCCAGGTTGGGAACTCCACCCTGGGTAAAGGTCGGCACGTTCGGAATTGCCATATTACGGCTCTCGCCTGAAACCGCAATCCCCTTGAGCTTGCCGCTTTTGACCACCGGAATAAGACTCGAAATTGAGCCCAGGTACATTTGCGAGTGGCCGCCAAGCACTGCCGTCAGCGCTTCGCCGCCCCCCTTGTACGGGACAGCGGTCAGCTTTGCACCGGTGAGAACGCCCAGCAACTCGGCTGCAAGGTGCTGGTTGCCGCCGATCTGCGTCGTCGCATAATTGAGTTGTCCCGGCTTCGCCTTGGCGAGGGCAATCAATTCCTGCAGGGTATTGGCCGGAACATCTGGATTGAGGGCGAGGCACAATTCGGCCGCTGCGACTGTCGCGACAGGGGCGAAGTCCCTGACCGGGTCGAAGGGTGTCTTGATCAGGCTCGGACTGATGACATGCGTCGTCAGCGCGACCAGCAGCGTGTGTCCGTCAGGCGCCGCCTTGGCAACAAAGTCGGTGCCTATGACTGCGTTGGCGCCTGCCTTGTTCTCGACAATGACGGGCTGCTTCCAGGCTTCCTGCAACCTCGGCGCAAGCAGGCGTGCCACGGTGTCAGCCGACCCTCCGGGTGAAAACGGCAATATCAGGCGCACCGGTTTTCCCGGAAAAGCTGTCTGCGCAGTAGCCGGCAAAGCCGTAAGGCCAAGCATCAACACAGCCAGTATTTTTCCAAACAAGACATTTTTTTTCATCGAGACTTTCTCCATTGCAATTGCGTTAGGGATCATAAGTTTGCCGCGCCAAGCTTTATAACATTCATACTATGCAATGGCGACATGGGCAGCCAAATTCCAAGGATATTGGAGCAGCGACAAACATTGCCTCACGATGCCCCGACTTCGGGCGTGATGCTAATTCCCGGTGAGCAAAGGCGGCGCCGGAGACAAGGCCGGCATGACTGCCTCGGCGAGCGCGGCCACCGCAAGCAGGCGCAACTCACTGCCGCCATCCGCCATTAAATGTAGGCCGGCCGGAACACCGCTGTCCGGATACAAACCCATAGGCAAGGTGATCGCGCACGCGTCAATCGCATTGGCCGTGCGCACAAAACAATTGCGGTGCGGATCCACCGGCACGCTCATTCCCCGCACCTTCACGGTCGCGTCATCGATACGTGGCGCGGCAAAAGGCCAGGTCGGCGTAACGATGGCGTCCGCCCCGACGTAACGCAATGCCGCTGTGACATCGCGTCTCAACAACGCACCAGTGGCACGCGCTGCCGCGACCTCCCCGTCGGATAGCCTGGCCGCCGCAGCGCAACGCGCGCGTATACCCGCACTGGCGCGCCCCAGGTCCATGCCAGCCAGTGCTGCACCGGACTCTGCCAGCGATACCACGCCGGCGGCGCGCTCACCCTCCAACCATAAGGGGATATCCACGTCGATGCAGGTGAAACCCGCAGATACGAGCCGCCCCAAAGCAGCGTAAAAAAGTACCTGCGTTTCCACATCACACATTGAATCAATGAGCTGTCGCAGCACCAGCAGGCGCGGACCGCGCTCAAGACCGAACTGCGGCGCGGCAGGGGCAAGCACGCCAAAGCCGAGGCGGACGTCGGCGACACTGCGCGCAATCAGTCCGACCGTTGAAAGACTGGGTGCATGGTTGGGTTTCCCCTCGAGTGTCAACGCACCGATGCGCGGCATGAATCCGACGACACCGCAATGGCAGGCCGGATTACGGATAGAGCCGCCGCTGTCGGTGCCAATATGCAATTGCCCCATACCCAGCGCAGCCGCGACACCCGCACCGGTGGATGAGCCGCCCGCAGTGCGCGAAATGTCCCAGGGATTGAGTCCCAGCGGTTCGAAGGGATTGACCACACCGTACATGGCCAGCTCCGAAAGCGTCGTCGCCCCCATCATCACGCCGCCTGCCGCGCGCACCCGCGCAACAATGCCCGCGTCCTGCGTCGCCACCCTGTCCGCGTAGATGGCCGAACCCTCTGTCCAAGGGAGGCCTGTAACAGGGATATTACCTTTTACGCTGACCGCGATACCGTGCAATACGCTGCGCACCCGGCCTGCTTGAAGCTCATCCTGGCTTTGCATGACTTGAGCGTCAACATCGGCGCAAAGATGGGAGAACGCGCGATAGAGCGGGTTAAGCGCTTGAATACGCGCGCTGACATCACCAATAAGATCAGCCACACGCAACTCACCGGCGGCAATCCCGACAGAGAGTTCCGCGATTGAAACGGGAGCAGCAAAAGTCATGCGCGACCTACTCAGACTTGGCGCCAGACGCCTTGACCACCTTGGCCCAATTTGCCGTTTCAGCCCGTAGGTAGGCGGCGAATTGCTCGGGCGAATTTCCGAACGGGTCCTCGCCTTGCTGGCTGAGTTTGTTGCGAATCTCAGGTATTTTCAAGATGCGCACGACTTCGGCATGCAGCTTATTGGCGATGTCACGCGGCATATCGGCGTTACCAAACAGGCCGGACCAGGACGAGTCCTCGAATTCTGGATAGCCCGATTCGGCCATGGCCGAAATGTCCGGCGCAGACGCAGAACTTTTTGGGCTGGTGACCGCCAGGCCGCGAAGACGGCCCGTACGCACGAACTGGATCACCGAAAAAATGGTGTCAAACATGAACATGCCCTGCTTGCCCGAGAGCACGTCGTTCACCGCAGCCCCTTGTTAGGAACATGCGTAGCTTCGATGACGGATAGGAAATTCAACCGCATGAGGCCAAGTATGGCACGGGTCAAATTTCTGGGCCGGCGGCAAATCCGTGCAACTCCCATACGTCACCTCTGCCGCCATGCCGATGCATTCACCCAGCGCCGGATGCGGGTAAATCGTCTTAACAAAGTCCACCGCACCCGAGGCCATCTGCCATCTGAATAGCCAGCGCGATCTCGCCAATCATGTCGCCTGCGTGCGTGCCGATCATGCCGCCACCCAGAATCTTGCTGTGGCCGTGCGCTTCGGGGCTGTCGTCAAACAGCAGTTTGCTTACTCCTTCGTCGCGGCTGTTAGCGAAGGCGCGGCCTGAGGCCGTCTAGGGGAATTGGCCCTTCTTGACCTTGATGCCTTGGGCTTTGGGCTTTGGGCTTTGGGCTTTGGGCTTTGGGCTTTGGGCTTTGGGCTTTGGGCTTTGGGCTTTGGGCTTTGGGCTTTGGGCCTTGGCCGGGTCCTCGGTCAGACCCACCGAATCCACTTCTGGGTCGGCGTAGGCGACGCTCGGGATGACGCGGGCGTTAAATGCCGCTGCAGCCAGTTCTTTGCTGCCTTGCAGTTCACCGGCAAGAAGATCGACCAAGACAGAAAACGCACCTTCCGACTTTCTCGGCGGTATTTGGAATCCCCGCTAGTGGTTTTTTTGGATGAAAAATGAGACAAGTCTCAAAAATAGTGATAACCTTAGTCATAAATCGTTAACTTGAACAGATCAATGAATTTGCTCGAACTAAGCCTCGGATGCTGTAATTACGACCGAACAAAGGCCATCTTTGATGGCAGGGTTCGGGTGGAGGGCTGCAACTTGGTTCCTCTGGCGCTCGAACCGGAAGAAATCTTTCACCGAGCTTTTCGTGGGCAAGAGTTCGATATCTGTGAGATGTCTTTAAGCAGTCATACGCTCAACGTAGCGAGGGGCAGCTCAAATTACGTTGCGGTGCCCGCTTTCTTGTCAAGGGCTTTCCGCCATTCAGGGATTTATATCCGAACCGATCGCGGTATCAACAGTCCCGCTGACCTACGGGGGAAGAAAGTTGGAATTCCTGAGTATCAAATAACTGCTAACGTTTGGATTCGTGGGATGTTATTGGACGAATACGGCATTTATCCAAGCGAAATAAGATGGCGGCGCGGAGGCTTGGAGCAACCTGGTAGAACTGAACGATCACCCATCGCCTTGCCAGCCGAAATTGAAGTAATTCAAATCCCCGACAACACATCTTTATCAGAGCAACTGCGGACCGGTGAACTTGATGCGGTATTTGGTGCCAAAGCTCCTTCGTGCTTTCTGATGGGTGATCCCTCGGTTGCTCGCCTGTTTCCGGACTATCGCAAGGCTGAGCAGATGTATTTCGCCAAGACTCGGATCTTTCCAACTATGCATGTGGTCGGCATCCGTAAAACTCTTGTCGAAAAACACCCTTGGTTACCCGTCAGCGTTTACAAAGGGTTTCTCGAGGCCAAAAGGCTGGCTACCGAAGAGCTCGGTCAGATCGGTCACCTCGCTGTCACCTTACCGTGGAGCGTTGCGGAGTTGGATGCCACTCGGCAGCTTATGGGCGCTGACTACTGGAGCTACGGATTGGCAGAAAACTTGCACGTACTTGAAACTTTTACCCGCTATCACCATGAGCAAGGGATCTCCCCTCGCCTAGTTAAGCCTGAAGAACTGTTCTATGGCTCCGCGCTTGACCTTGCAAAGAATTGACATGACTTTGACTTTACTTACCCCGACCTCTCGTAAACACATAGGAGTTCCCATGGCCCTTCCGAAAAAACTAATAAGCACGCTTGCATTGACTGCGGCGTTTGTAGCCCCCTCCGTTTGGGCTCAGGACTATCCTGTGCGTCCCGTTCGGATAGTGGCAACGTTTACTCCTGGCGGCGCGGCAGACGCGACAGCGCGTTTGTTCGCTGAGAAGTTGGCAGTGATTTGGAAGCAACCGGTTTACGTTGAGAATCGAATTGGCGGAGGCGGCGCGGTAGGCGCCGAGATGGTTTTCCGAGCACAACCTGATGGTTACACGCTTTTGCTGGCCACTAACACTCATGTAATCAACCACGCGTTGCTTAAGAATCTCCCATTCGATTACACCAAAGACTTCACTCCCATTGCTCTGGTGACCTCGACCGCAACAATGTTAGCCGTGACGCCTTCCGTCAAACCTTCTAACCTAAAAGAGCTTACGGAGATGTTCAAGGCCGCTCCCGGCAAGTATCAGTACTCTGCCTGTAATATGGCCAGTCCTCAACACTTTGCGATGGAGATGTACAAGAATATATTGGGGCTGAATGCGCAGAATATTCCATACAAGGGGTGCGCACCGGCCGTGATGGATGCTTTGGGTGGCCAGATCAACATCGTTATGGCCAGCGTTACTGCGATGAGTTCTCAAGTCAAGCAGGGCACGCTTAAGCCTATCGCAGTCATGTCATCCAAGCGCAGCCCAACACTTCCCGATGTACCTACCGCGGCGGAGTCGGGGATTGTGGAACTGAAGAACTTCTCATTGGATAATTACTATGGTCTGATGGCCCCGCCTGGTACTCCGATTGCGATTCAGAAAAAGCTAGAGGCTGACGTCTTAGCGGTTGCGCGTACCTTTACCAATCCAGACATGAAGAGCCGCATGGAGGCTAGCGGCCTGGAGCCATTCGTTATGAACTCCGTAGACATGATGAAATTGATTCGAAGCGACGCCGAGCGTCTTACCGCCGCGGCTAAAGCGGCGAACATTCAGCCTGAGTAGTCGTTTCGCGCTGATCTGAGTAGCTTCGGTGCTAAATCATGCGACAACGGAGAGCGAAATGGCTCTCCGTGTTCAGATGAGCAATAGGTCAACGCTTAATTTGGGTTACCCGAAGTGGAGCTGCTCGTGACCTCTTCCCCATTCCCAATCATCGCCTCCCATGAGTGCGAGGTCATGGAACACCGCTGGGTCAATAAACGCTATCGGTACTTGCGGCTTCGGTCGGCTGCTAATCTTGCTGTTCGCACGCGCACGGGTCAGTTTTATCAGCTGAGGTGCCCTTCGACCTCAACGCTACAGCCTTTCTTGCTGCGACCTATGAGTGTCTATGGCGTCCAGCCTGAATCAGGTTGCCTCGAGTTCCTTTATAACGTCACTGGAATCGGGACAACCGCCCTAAGTACATTGGCGGTCGGTGACTCAATGGAAATCGTTGGCCCCTTGGGTAATTCGTTTTCTTTTGATCCGTCTTTCCGACGCATCTTGATCGTGGCACGTGGCGTGGGTCTTGCTACTATGGCGCCCCTGCTGAGCGATGCGAGCAGAGCCTCGGTAGGCATTACGGCGGTGATGTCGGCCAGGTCACCTGATGACCTGATGCGGGATGAGTTTCTTCGCGGTGCGTCTGCTGATGTGCATACTGTTTTTGATAGTGACTTTAGCTCATCGGTCGACCGCGTCGAAGCGCTTGTGCGGATGCTGATCCAAACGGAGAAGCCAGATATCGTTTACACCTGCGGTTCACAGCGTCTTCTTTTGTTACTTCAGAGAGTATTGCGGGAGCATCCGAGCATCGCTGGTGAGGTCGCAATGGAGCAACGTATGGCTTGCGGCTTAGGTGTTTGCCTTTCCTGCATTCGAATGTTCCAAACATCAGCAGGCAGACAGTTCAAACGGGTATGCTGCGAGGGGCCGGTTTTTCCCATTGGTGAGATCGTGGAAGAGGTGGAACTTGGCTGATTTAACCGTCAGCGTTGGCGGGCTGACGCTTCGTAATCCGGTCATGCCTGCATCCGGTTGTTTTGCAATTGAATACCAAAATGCCTTGCGTTTTGAACGCTTGGGTGCTTTGGTAATAAAAAGCGTTTCTCCCAAGAGCCGTGCCGGCAACCCGACTCCCCGTGTGGTTGAGACCTACGGTGGAATGCTGAATTCTATTGGTATCCCCAGCAAGGGTTTGGACTACTACCGGCGCGAGATACTACCCCACTACACCAGTTTCTCCACGCCCGTGGTGGTCTCAATCTCGGCCGACACCGTGGACGAATTCGCTGCCGCCTGTACTGAAATGTCATTGCCGGAAGTCTCCGCCATCGAAGTAAACATTTCCTGTCCCAACCTCGAGGCTGACGGGATGGCGTTCGCGGTGTCAGCTGAGGCCACATTCAAAGTTATAAGTGGAATAAGGGCCGCGACTGCACACCCGATCTGGGCAAAGCTGAGTCCAAACTCAGCAAGTATTGGGAGCATTGCCAAGGCTGCTGAAGACGCCGGTGCAGACGCAATCGTTATGGGAAACACCATTTTGGGTATGGCGATCGATGCACGGACTCGTAAACCTAAACTGGGTAATGTCATGGGCGGTCTTTCCGGCCCTGCGATCAAACCTATTGCATTACGACTTGTCCATCAATGCTACCGTCAGGTCCGAATTCCTATTATTGGATGCGGTGGTATCAGCAATGCAGAGGATGCAGTCGAATTTATGCTGGCGGGCGCTAGTGCGGTGCAAGTTGGTACGGCTTCATTCATAGACCCAGGCATTATGGGGAAAATTATTGATGGTTTGCAGGCGTATTGCCTTGAAATGGGCGTGGATAGGATTTCCGAACTCACTGGTCAACTCGACGCGGACCCCCTACTTCCTGCTCGATGGTTACGCTTTGCTGAACAGTCTCTCTGAGACAAGGTGACTAGAAAATGAACCTCTCAGAGCTTGAGTCGACGGCGTTGCACTTGTTCGACTCGGTGCGCGAGCTTTGCGAGGATGGCGTTGGAATTACTCGCGCTTCATATGGCTCGGGCGAGACCGCAGCGATAAACTTCTTGTGCGATTTCGCTAGGCTTAATGAACTCATGGTGAGCACGGACGCTGCAGCGAATGTTATCTTTTCTCTCCCTGGAGCCAGTGATGCGCCTGGAGTGTGGGTCGGTTCCCATTTGGACTCCGTGCCTCAGGGAGGTAACTTTGATGGATTGGCTGGCGTGGTAGCTGGCCTCTTATGCCTTTTGCGCCAACATCGGTCATCGGGGAATATAGCTGCGCCATTACGGGTCATCGGCTTTCGCGGCGAAGAAAGCGCATGGTTCGGTAAAGCATACATCGGTTCGGCAGCCATGCTGGGGATGCTGGCGCCAGAAGACATGCACCTTAGACAGCGCGGCACCGACCGGACCTTGGCAGAATGCATGTCTGTGGTCGGCGCCGATGTGAAAACGATTAACCTGCACCGTCCCTTAGTTGAACTGGATCAGGTCTGCGCCTACCTAGAGTT
>JBIKHX010000007.1:0-19783 GCA_044361945.1 Polaromonas sp.
CGGTTTCCATCGGGTGCTGTACCAGCAAGCGCACTTCCATGGGCTGACCGCGCCGCACCGGAGAAGACAGCTGGATACGGGCCAGCATGTCAGGCGGCGTCCATGCAGGCCGACTCGGTCACTTCGACCTCAGCCGTGCCCTGCCACCAACGGCCGTCAGACGTTTGCGCCAGCGCCATCACTGTCTGAGAACCGTTGAGCCGCACGCGTGTGGTGACCTCGGCTTTGCCCGACCAGGGGCCGAGGTCGAAGTCGGCGATCACCGGCCGCGGGTTGCGGTTGGACAGCAGCACCAGGCGTTGCACGTGGTCGGCCTGCGTCATGGGACTGTCGATGCGCACGCTGAGTGGCACTGTGAAACCGTTGTCAGCCAGCCGCGGCGTCGTCACGATCACCCGCGCCGGGCTCGGCGTGGCGCCGCCCGTGAACGGCCGGTAGAGCAAGGACAAATCCAGCGTAGGTGCCAGTGCCTGACCGCGCGCGGGGCCCACGCCCAGCAGTGCGCAGGCCAGTAATCCGCCCAAGCCCTGTCGGCGGGACAAGGCAGGGGCGGCTTCAGACAATGCGCAAGCCGTGGTTCTTCAGCGGCAGGTTGCGCATCGGCTTGCCGGTGGCGGCAAAGATGGCATTCAGTATGGCCGGCGCCACCACGCAGATGGTCGGTTCGCCCACGCCGCCCCAGAAGTCAAAGGTCGGTGCGATCACGGTTTCGATGCGCGGCAACTGGCGCAAGCGGGCAATGGGATAGCTGTCGAAGTTGGTGTTGACCATGCGCCCGTTGGCCACGCTGGACTGGCTTTGCAAGGTGTCAAAGGCATAAGCCACTGAGCCCTCGACCTGCGCGGCGATCTGATCGGGGTTGACCGCGTGGCCGCAATTGGTGGACAGCACCAGGCGATGAACTTTGACCTCATCACCCTTGACCGAGACCTCGGCAACCGCAGCGGTGTAACTGCCATAACCCATGAACTGGGCAATGCCGCGGTGCACGCCGGCAGGCAATGGTTTGCCCCAGCCGGCTTTGTCTGCAGCAGCATTCAACACGGCCAGATGCTTGGGATGCTTTTGCATCAGGACGCGGCGGAACTCCAGCGGATCGCGGCCGGCCGCTGCAGCCACTTCTTCCATGAAGCACTCCAGGTACAAGCCGTTCTGGTTGGTGTTGACACCACGCCAAGCGCCGACCGGCACATGGGAGTTGCGCATTGCATACTCGGTGCGCAGACTTGGTATGGTGTAACCGAGTTGTGCGTCACTCGGCGCAGCCGTTAAGCCTTGCAACTGGCGCAGGTCTTTACCGTCTTTGATGTTTTGCGGGCTGAGGTAGGCGTTGATGGATTGGCCGGAGACCCGCAGTTGCAGGCCCAGCAGATTGCCCTGTGCGTCCAGACCGGCTTCGAGCTTGCACAGCCCGATGGGGCGGAAGTAGTCTTGCGCCATGTCTTCTTCGCGGCTCCACACCATTTTGACGGGCACGCCCTTCATTTGCTTGCCCAGCAAAGTGGCCTGGCGCACAAAGTCCTGCACACTTCCGCGCCGGCCGAAGCCGCCGCCCAGGGTGTGGTTGTGGACTTCGCATTTGTCCAGGGGCAAACCGCTGGCGGTCGACAAGGCGGCCATCGAAGCCTCGGCATTCTGGCTGGCGACCCAGACCTCGGCACGGTAGTCGGTGATGAGCGCCGTGCAGTTCATGGGCTCCATGCAGGCATGGGTGACAAAGGGGGTGCTGTAAACCGCCTCGACACGTTTGGCTGCGCCGGCAATCACCTGGGGCGCGTTGCCGATGTCGATGTCGGCAAACACATTGTTGGTGGAGGTCAGGCCCTCTTTGAGCCGGGCGTCAATGGTGGCGCTGCTTTCCTGGCCGTTGGCGCCTTCGTTCCAGACGATGGGCAGGTCCTGCAGCGCCATCTTGGCGCGCCACCAGTTGTCGGCCACCACGGCCACCGCGTTGTCGTCTACCTTGTAGACGCCCTGAATGCCTTTGCGGCCCTTGAGCTTGGAGGCGTCAAAGCTGACCAGCTTGCCGCCAAACACCGGGCTGGCCTGAATGGCCGCATAGACCATGCCGGGCAGGCGGATGTCGATGGCATAGTTTTGTTTGCCCATCACTTTGAGATCGGTGTCCACACGCTTGAGGGGCTTGCCGGCAAGCTTCCATTGGCGCGGGTCACGCAGCACCAGGGTCTTAGGGTCTGGCGGTGTCAGCTTGGCTGCGGCCGAGGCCACCTTGCCGTAGCTGAGCTTGCGACCGGTGGCGGTGTGGGTGATCACGCCTTTGCTGACAGTGACCTCGCTCACCGCAACGCCCCACTGATTGGCCGCCGCTTGCAAGAGCACGGTGCGGGCCGCAGCGCCGCCTTGGCGCATGTAATCCTGCGAGCCGCGGATGCCCCGGCTGCCACCGGTGGACATGTCGCGCCAGACGCGCTTGCGTGCCAGGTTCTGGCCGGGCGAGACCATTTGGACTTTGACGCGCGACCAATCGCAGTCGAGCTCTTCGGCCACCAGCTGGGCCAGACCGGTGTGGGTGCCCTGGCCCATTTCAGCGCGGGCAACACGGATGATGCAGGTTTCATCGGTTTGCACCACCACCCAGGTATTGACCTCGGGTGTTTCGCCGCCGGCACTTTGGGCTGCGGCAGGAAAGTGAAAGCCCAGCGCCAGGCCGGTGCCGGCAGCGGCACTGGACAGCACAAAGGCGCGGCGGGACAAGCGGGTGTTTGTCGGCATGTTCATGTGCGCTGCTTTCAGGCTTGGGCCGTTGTGGGCTCGATCAATTCGCCGGCATCGCTGACCATGTGGATCACCGATCCCACGCCCTTGCCGGTTTTGGCGGCCAGGTGGATGGCTGCGCGTATGCGCTGGTAGGTGCCGCAGCGGCAGATGTTGGTCATGGCCTCGTCAATGTCAGCGTCGGTGGGTTTTGGTTTTTTGCGCAGCAAGGTGGTGGCCGCCAGGATCTGGCCGGACTGGCAGTAACCACACTGGGGCACATCGAGCGCCTTCCAGGCCATTTGCACGGGGTGTGAGCCGTCCTTCGACAAGCCTTCAATCGTCACCACCCGCTGGCCCACGGCGCCAGACACCGGGTAGGAGCACGAGCGCACCGGCTCACCATTGAGATGCACTGTGCAAGAACCGCACTGGGCAATGCCGCAGCCAAACTTGGTGCCTGTCATGCCCAGTTGGTCGCGCAGCACCCACAGCAGGGGCATCTCGGGCTCGACGTCTACTTCATGGCTTTTACCGTTGATATTGAGTTTCAACATGCGCGCATCCTTGGTTTTCAAAATGGTGATCGTATTGGAAAAAAGATCCAAATCAATCAAGTGCAAACCCGCATAACCTCGGGCGCAGGAAGTGTGTAGTCAGGCGCCGGACTGGCGGCGCAGCGTGGGCAGGCCTACGCCAGCCGCCTCAAAGCCACCGTCGACCGCCAGCACCTGACCGTTGACATAGCCGGCGGCCTGGCTGCACAGAAAGCCGGCCACGGCAGCTATTTCTTCAACCAGGCCGTAGCGGTTCAGCGGGATAACGTCGTGGTAATCCGAGCGGATGGCGACGCTGTGAACCAACTTGGCCATGTCGGTTTCTACCGGCCCGGGGGCAATGGCGTTGGCGCGTATGCCGACGGTACCGAGTTCAACGGCCTGCTGCTTGGTCAGCTGGATCAGGGCGGCCTTGCTGGTGCCATAGGCCACGCGCAGCGTACTGGCGCGCAAACCTGAAATAGAGGCGATGTTGACGATGCTGCCGCCACCGGTTTTGAGCATCACCGGCACGCAGGCCTGGCTGCACAAGAAAGCGCCGTCCAAGTTGGTAGAAAGCACGTGGCGCCACTCTTCAAAGCTGGTCGCGCCTATGGGTTTGAAGACTGCCACGCCGGCATTGTTGATGAGCGCGTCAATGCGGCCCATGACGCTGGCCACACGGTCAATGGCAGACTGAACCTGGTCGGCTTGCGACACGTCGCAATGAAGGGTGAGTACCCGCGCCGGGTCTTGCAATTGCGCCGCAGTGGCTGCCAGCGTGGACTGATCGATGTCCAGCAATGCCACGCGGTGACCATGCGCCAAAAACCAGTGGGCAATACCCAGCCCGATGCCACGCGCACCGCCGGTGATCACGGCAACGGGCGCAGCTGCGCCGGGGTCTGATGCGCTGAGGGCGGCCGGGGAGGAGGCTGAAAGGGTCAAGATTTTTCTTCAGTTGATGAGCTTGTAGAGCCATTGCCCGCAAGAAGCTCATTATGTGCACCTGGTGACTCTTTACGCCTCAATTCATTTTCAGCCGCCCATCGGCGATCATTTTGCCGATGCGGGTGTGCTCGACCTTGATGTGGCGCGCAAAGTCTTCGGGGGTGCCGCCCACCACTTCTGCACCTTCGCCGGTGAGGGAGTCGCGCACCGAGGTTTGGCGCAATGCCTTGGCAGATTCAAGGTTGATCTTGCGGATGATCTCTGCGGGCGTGCCGGCGGGGGCCAGCAAGCCGTACCAGGAGCCGGCTTCGTAGCCGACCAGCCCGGATTCGGCCAGCGTTGGCACGTTGGGCAGCAGTGGCGAGCGTTTGGCGCTGGTGACCGCAAGCGCCCTGAACTTACCGTTGTTGATCTGCGGCACGATGGCGACCATCGAGCTGAACATCAGTTGCACCTGACCTGACATCAGGTCCGTCATGGCCGGGGCCAAGCCTTTGTAGGGAATGTGCGCCATGTCCACGCCGGCCATGCTTTCATACAGCACGGTTGCCACGTGGGCTGAACTGCCGTTGCCATTGGAGGCGTAATTGAGCTTATTGGGATTGGCTTTGGCGTAGGCTGTCAATTCCTGGATGGTCTTGAAGGGCTGCGCCAGATTCACGGCGACCACCGACGGCGCGGAGGCCAAGAGGATGATGGGGGCAAAATCCTTGAACGGGTCATAAGGGCTCTTGCCCATCACCTGCGGGTTCACCGCCAGGCTGCCCACGCCGCCCAAAAACAGGGTGTAGCCGTCCGGTGGCGCCTTGGCTGCCAGGTCAGCACCAATGATGCCGCCGGCGCCCGCCTTGTTGTCCACCACCACAGATTGGCCCAGGGCCGTGGTGAGTTGCTGCGCGATGGCGCGCGCCACGGTGTCGTTGCCGCCGCCTGGCGCAAAAGGCACGATCAGGCGAACCGGCTTGGTGGGATAGTTTTGGGATTGGGCTTGGGCACTGAGGCCAAAGCTGGCGGCCAGGGCCAGCCAAAGGGCGAATTTTTTCATGCAAGTTACTCCGTTAGAGGAAGGCTGTGAAAGGTTAAAAAATAAAATCAGTTCCGGCGTTTACTGCGAACGGATATCCAGATCTTTGATCAGTTTGGCCCAGCGTTTGACCTCGGTGCTGATGTGGGTGCCGAACTCTGCCGGGGTGCTTCCCACCGGGTCAGAGCCGTCGCCGGCCAGTCGCTCGCGGGTTTCGGGCAGCTTGAGGATGCGCACCATCTCACGGTTGAGCTTGTCAATGATGGGTGCAGGTGTGCCGCGCGGCGCCATGACGCCGTACCAGCCGGCCATTTCGTAGCCGCTGACGCCAGCTTCCTGCATGGTGGGTATGTCCGGCAAGGTGGGCGAACGCTGAAGCGTGCTGACCGACAGCGGCCGCAGGCGGCCCGACGTGATGTGTGCGTTCGACTGCAAAATGGTGGAGAACAACATGTCGATCTGCCCGCTGATCACGTCATTCATGGCCAAAGAGCCGCCTTTGTAAGGCACGTGGGTGAGCTTGATGCCGCCCAACGCCTCCAGCAAGGCACCGGCCAGGTGGCTGAAGCCGCCAATGCCGGAAGAACCGTAGGTCAGGCCACCGGGTTTGCTGCGCGCCAGTGCCCGCAGATCAGCCACCGACTTGACCGGCAAGGACGGGTTGACCACCAGCACGTAAGGCTGTGAGGTGGCTTGGGTGATGGGCACCAGGTCGCGCTCCAGGTTGTAGGCCTGGTTGCCTTGCAATGTCACGTTCACCGAATGGCTCGACGAAATCATGGTCAGCGTGTAGCCATCAGGCTGCGACTTGGCCACCAGATCGACCGCGATCATGCCGTTGGCGCCAGGCCGGTTTTCAACCACCACCGGCTGGCCCCAGGACAGCGCCATTTTCTGCGCCAGCACCCGCGCGGTCAGGTCCACACCACCGGCCGGCGCAAAAGGGCAGAACAGGCGGATTTGCTTTTCCGGGTAACGGCTGATGGCCGTTGACTGGGCGAACAACTGGCCGGTCTGGCTGGCCAGGCCCAGGCCTGCAAGATGAATCAGTGCTTGTCTGCGTTGTGTTGACATGGCGGTCTCCTTGGTCAAGTAAAAGGGTTGAGGTGGGTTTTCAGGCGCCGTACTTTTTATCCATCGCGTCAAACGCCGGTTTGTTAACCAGTCGCTGGCGCTCCAAAAAAGGTACTAACAAACTCGGGTCTTCGTGCACGATACCGTCGGCACGCAGCACGCCCAGGGCTTTTTGCATGCCCAGCAAGGCGCCTTGCAAGCCGGTGTTGGCGTACAGCACCATGCCGTAGCCCAGCGCGGCCAGCTCGCTCTGTGCCAGGGTGGGGGTCTTGCCGCCGACCACGATGTTCATCACTTGCGGCGTGGCCAGCAAAGCCGGCAGCTGGCGCACTTCGTCCAGGGTTTCGGGCGCTTCAACAAACAGCATGTCGGCGCCGGCCTCGGCCATGCGCATAGCGCGCTCGACCGCGGCCTCAAAGCCCAGGCTGCTGCGTGCGTCGGTGCGGGCAATCACCATGAAGTTGTCGTCCTGGCGCGCGTCCACGGCCGCGTGAATTTT
Source organism: Polaromonas sp. (assembly GCA_044361945.1). Lineage (GTDB taxonomy): Bacteria > Pseudomonadota > Gammaproteobacteria > Burkholderiales > Burkholderiaceae_C > Polaromonas. The sequence continues at coordinate 6,800 of JBIKHX010000007.1, forward strand.
GCCGATCATCTCGGCCAGCGGCGCAACTTCTTTGCCTGAAAAATGGCCGCAGCGTTTGGGGAATACCTGGTCTTCGAGTTGCAGCGCATCGGCGCCTGCACGCTCTAGCACTTTGACGGTGTGCGCCACATTGAGTGCATTGCCGAAACCCGTGTCAGCGTCCACGATGAGCGGGATGTCGACTGCGCCGCGAATCGCGGCAGTGGCTTGCGCGACGTCTTGCAAACCGATGAAAGCCAAGTCCGGCAAACCGTAAAGCATGTTGGTCAGGCCGGCGCCCGACAGGTAGACGGCTTCAAAGCCCATGTCCGCCACCACCCGCGCCGACAAGGCGTTGAAAGCACCGGGGACGAGCAGGCCCTGACGGGCTTGCACTTTGCTGCGCAACAGGGCGCGTGTGCTGGGTGTGTTCATGGTCGTCATGGTTAAGCCATGGCCTGTCGCCCGGCGCCATCACCAGCCAGCCGGCCGAACAGCGAGCCCGAGACCAGACCGGTGCCGCTGGGGTAGTTGAAGTAAAACAGGCCGCCCACCATTTCACCTGCGCAAAACAAGCCCGGTACCGGCACTTGCATGCCGTCGAGAACCTGACCGTTGTTGGCGTCTATGCGCAAGCCGCCAAAGGTGAAGGTGATGCCGCAGGTGGTGGCGTAGGCGTCAAACGGCGCTGTGTCCAGAGCCTGCGCCCAGTTGCTCTTGGGCGGCTCGATGCCCTCTGTGCCCTTTCCATCTTTGACTGTCGAGTCAAAGGGCACGTCGGCCTTAACAGCAGCGTTGTAGTTGCGCACGGTTTCGATGAAGGCGCCAGGGTTCACGCCTTCGAGTTTGGTGGCCAGCTCTTCGATGGTGTTCGCGCTGACCTTGGTCATCATCTTAATGCGGTACTCCGAGCGCAGCAACTTGCTGACCTTGGCGTCAAACACCTGCCAGGCAAACTGCCCCGGCTGCTTGAGCACCTCGCCGCCGTACTTGGCGTAAGTGAAGGAATGAAAATCCAGGCCTTCGTCCACAAAGCGCTTGCCGTTGGCGTTGATCAGCAGGCCAAAGATATAGCTGTGCTTTTGAAACTGGTCACCCACCGACAAGTCGCCATGCGGCGGAGCATTGAGATCCCAACCGGTGGCGTGCGCGCCCGACCAATTGCCGTAACTGGCAGCGCCTATGTCCAGCGCCATCTTCAGGCCGTCGCCCTGGTTAAAGCGTGAGCCGCGCACCTTGGCCAGCTCCCAGCCGGGGCCCAGGTAGCGGGTGCGCATTTCAGGATTGGCCTCAAAACCGCCGCAGGCCAGCACCACCGCACGGCCCGTGAAGCGCAGGCTTTCGCCCTGGCAGCTGGCGTTGATGCCGACCACTTTTTCGCCGTCCATCACCAATGATTTGGCGCGCGTGTTGAAGTGAATGTCGATGCCGGCTTTTTCGGCGGCGCGGTCCAAATACTGCACCAGACCCGAGCCACCGCCCGAGACTTCCAGCGGCATGCGGCCGAAAAAGCGGCGCCGCCCATTGACCACAGCGGACTGGCGGCCGTAGTTGGGCACAAACTTCACGCCTTTAGAGCGCAACCAGACCATGGTGTCGAGGCTGCGGGTGACCAGGCGTTCGGAGAGTTCCGGGTCGGTCTTGAACTGCGTCAGGCGAAACAGGTCGTCAAAAAACTCGTCGGTGGTGTTGGTGCCGAAGTCGCTTTCGGCCACTTCAGCGTCGGTCAGGTCCACCACTTTTTTAAGTTCTTCGACCGAGGCAAAGGCAAAGCGCATCACGCCGCCGGCAAAGCGGCTGTTGCCGCCGCTTTCATCCGGGGAGGCGGCTTCAAGAATGGCCACTTTGGCACCCTGCTCAGTGGCAGCTAACGCGGCGCATAAAGCGGCATTGCCTTTGCCGACCACGATCACGTCATACTTTTTCTCTTGCATTTTTCAAAGTTCTTTCTAGTCAATTTAAATCTGGACTCTGGCGAGATGGCCGCTGAGCTGGCGCATGTCGCTGATGTCTTCAATGCGCTCAACAGCTGCGGCAACAGCTTCAATGGCGCCGGTCTGCAAGACGCCGTCGGCGCACAGCGCGAACTTGGCCTGCAGCAAGTGCTGCGGCAGCGGATGCGCGGAGGTGCGGCCCAGGGCTTGCTCGACACTGGCTTGCAGCACCGAGCCGTCCTTCAGCGTCACGCGGACCGCGCCGCCAAAGTGATTGTTTTGGGCAAACTGGCTGTCGTCATAAGCGGCCACTTTGATGCGCGGCAGCAATGCTTGCACGCGCGGGTCTTCATGCGCCTGGTCATCAAAGTGCGCCAGGCTGACATGACCGTCCATCAGCGCGCGCACCAGCACGTATTGAAGGCTGAACTTGGCGTCTAACGCGCTGCCGGGCTGAGGCCGGTTGGTGTGTTGCAAGCGACGCTGATGAATCCAGGCTTCAACGCCCTGAACCTTGTCTACGGTTAAGCCGTGCTCTCTCACCAGTGACAGCATGGCGTCAATCGCCGGGTGGGTGCTGCCGCAGCAGGGGTATTGCTTGATGGCGATGCCCGGCGCCACGATGTCCAGCGGCGCAGCCCAGGCGGCCAGTGCACGGGCAGTGTCGTAAGTGCCCGGGCCGTTGAAAACGTCAAGGAATCCCTGTTCATGCTCAAACACGCTGGCAGCGTTGGCTGTGAAGCCCTGGGCGGCCAGGCGGGCCGCGAGCAGGCCGCTGCGTGCGCTGTTGCCCACATGCAGCGGTTTGGTCATGGTGCCGAAGTTCGCCTTGATGCCTGCAGCAAACGAGGCCGCCAGCGCCAATGCGCAGGCGGTTTGTTCGGCGTCCAGTTTCATCAGGCGCGCACAGGCGGCTGCCGCGCCGAAAACACCCAGCGTGGCCGTTGGGTGCCAGCCCTTTTGGTAGTGGTGAAAGTTGACTGCGAGGGCAATCTTGGTTTCAACCTCGAAACCTGCCACATAGGCCAACACGAAGTCGGCGCCGGTGGCGGCTTTTTCGTCGGCCAGCGGCAGCAGAGCCGACAACACCGGCGCTGACGGATGGCCACCCATGGTGTTGTTGCAGTCGTCAAAGTCCAGTGCGTGTGAGGCCGTGCCATTGACCAGGGCTGCGTCCAGCGCGCCAGTGCGGCGGCTGCTGCCCAACAAGAGGCTGGGGCCGTCGCCGAGGTCCAGCGACTTGGCGCACAAACGGGCCGCCGGCTCACGGCTACCGGCCAATGTCACACCCAGGGTGTCGATGATGCCGACCTTGGCCCAATGCAAAGCGGACGGGGGCAGATCTGCCCATGTCAGCGCGGCGCTGCGGGCGCCCAATGCATATGCCAGCCCGCCCTCGGCTGGTGGCTGGCTTTTTTTAGCGAGCGGCAAATCGTTCAAGCAACAACCTGTTTTTTCGAATTCAATACGTTCAGAATACCACTGTATACTGTAATTTCAAGCAGTTTTTTCAAGGTAAAAACCCCCATGAGCCACGCGAGCGACGGTGATTTGCATGACAACCCCCAGACCCGCGGCATGGCCGAATTTGTTTCTGGCCTGGCTTACGAATCTGTGCCGGCCGAGGTGCTTCAGCGCCTCAAGCTGCTGATGCTCGATTCGGTGGGTTGCGCGCTGTATGGCAGCGACTTGCCGTGGACGCGCATCTTGCAGCAGACGCTGGCAGAACACGACAGCTCCCAGGGCTGCGCCATTTGGGGCACCGGGCTGCGCTTGTCAGCGCCTCACGCCGCGCTGGTCAATGGCACGCAGGTGCAAGGCTTTGAGTTGGACGATGTACACCGCCAGGGCGTGATGCACGTGGGCGCCGTCGTCTTGCCGGCGCTGATTGCCATTGCGGAAACACGCCCGGGCATGCACGGCAAAGATTTTCTGGCCGCTGCCGTGGCAGGCTACGAGACCGGTCCGCGTGTGGGCATTTGCATGGGTCAGGAACATATTGCACAGGGCTGGCATTCGGGCGCAACTCTGGGTGTGTTTTCAGCGGCGGCGGCTGCTGCACGCGGCCTGAAGTTAGACGTCGACAAAACCGTTCACGCTTTGGGTATTGCCGGCACACAGTCCTCGGGGCTGATGGCAGCGCAATACGGCGCCATGGTCAAGCGCATGCACGCCGGGCGTGCGTCGCAAAGCGGCTTGTACGGCGCCTTGTTTGCAGAGCGCGGCTTGACCGGCATTCTCAACGTGTTTGAAAGTGAGTACGGCGGCTTTTGCACCACGCTCTCACGCTCAACCGACCGCTTTGACCTGTCTCAGCTGACAGCGGGTTTGGGAAATGTGTGGCAGACCATGGGTGTGGCCTTGAAGTTTTATGCTTGCGTCGGCAGCAACCACAGCACACTGGACGCCGTTCGATTGATGCAGGAGAAGCACCCGTTTGGCGCAGAAGATGTCAAGCGCATCCTGGTGCACGGCTCACAAGTCACCATGGACCACGTCGGCTGGAAGTACAGCCCGCAGGGCTTGACCTCAGCACAACTGAACTTGCCTTATTGTGTGGCCACCTGGCTGATAGAAGGCGACTGCTTTGTCAACCAGTTCACCGAGGACATGGTGGCAGACCCGCAGCGCATGCGCATCGCCGACAAAGTGCAAGTGCGGCACGACACCGACATCACTGCGCGTGGCTCCAAGTTTCGCCACATGGTGCGCGTCGAGTGTGAGCTCAACGACGGCACCCGCATGGAGCAAGTGGTGCAAGCGGGTCGCGGCAACGAAAAAGACTTTGCCAGCGAAGCCGATGTGATCGAGAAGTTTCACAAGCTGGCCGCACGCGCCATTCCCAAAGCTCAGGCCGAACAAATCGTTGACTGGTTCATGGGCCTGGAAAAATGCGCCGATGCCTCCGAATTGCCGCGTCTGCTGACACGGCAATGAGCCTTGCGGCAGCTGGCTCAGGCGGGTCTGGGAGGGCGCGTCACGGCCGGGTTGGCAGCAGCTTCGCCGCGCTGCACAGCCACGCGGGCCCGCAAAGCACCCTTGACATGCTGCAAGGCCGCGGCCCGGGCAGCGCCCTCGTCGTGGCGCGCAATAGCGTCCACCAAAGCGCGGTGCTCAACCAGCACTTCCTGGCGGCGCTGCAGACTCACCAGCGTCGAGGCTTGCCGGAAAGCCGAGGATGTGTCCGAAATGGCCTGCAAAAACTTCACCATGTAGCGGTTACGGGCAGCCTCAGAAATAAGCTGATGAAAAGCGCGGTTGTGCGCAAACATTTGGTCCGGCGTATCGATCATCTCCGACTCGATGGCCACCATGTGGGTCAGGCTGCTGATTTGAGCGTCGGTGGCAAAGCGTGCGGCCATTGCGGCCACCGTGCTTTCAATCACTTCGCGGGCGCTGTAGAGCTCGTAAATAGCGGATTCATCCAAACTGGCCACCACCAAACCACGCCTTGGGTGAGCTGCCAGCAGGCCTTCACTTTCAAGACGCCGCAAAGCTTCGCGCGCCGGTGTGCGACTGATTTTGAGCCAGTCGGCAACCATGTACTCCGACAGGCGGTCACCCGGCTTCATCTGGTTGGTGGTGATGGCTTCCAGCACGGTCTGGTAAGCCATGTCGCCCAACAAAACATTCGGTACAGGTTTTTTATCCACAAAATTATTGTCGCATGATGACCCTGTCTTCTTAATCAAAGGTACATACCGCATGAGCACCGCTTCCCAACAACTCGCCGGCTTTGCCAGCAGCTTGCGCTTGACCGATGTGCCGCCTGAGGTCTTGCAGCGAGCCAAAGTCTGCATGGCCGATACCGTTGCATGCGCGGTCTTTGGTGCGCAATTGCCCTGGAGTCAAACCATGACGGCCTATGCAACGCGCTACGGTGCGGGCGGGCCCTGCGGCGTGTTCGGGCGCACGGGTCTGCGGCTGCAAGCGCCCTTGGCGGCTTTGGCCAACGGCAACAGCGTGCATGCTTTTGAGCAAGACAGCCTGCGCTTTCCGGGGGCGGGGGTGCATCCGGGTGCGGCTTTGGTGCCCACCATTGCTGCAGCCTGCCAGGACACAGGTGCAGACGGCGCCACGGCCTTGCGCGCCTTTGTGGCCGGTTGCGAAGTCTTGTTTCGCATCGGCGCAGCCTCACACCACAGCAGCGAAAAATTGGGCTTTCATGCGCCTGGCTTGACCGGTGTGTACGGTGCGGCCGTAGCCGCTTCGGTGGTGTACGGGCTCAGTGCCGAGGCAACAGCGCATGCCATGGGCATTGCCGGCTCCATGTCGGCGGGCTTGCTGGCCTTCACCCGCTCGCAACAAGGCGCCATGGTCAAGCGCCTGCACATGGGCCGCGCCTGCGAAGCCGGCATCAGCGCCGCGCGGCTGGCGCAAGGTAGCTTCACCGGACCGGAAACCGTGCTCGAAGGACGCTTCGGTTACCTCGAAGTGTTTTGCCGCGACGCCGAGCCGGCCTTGCTCACGCGGGGTTTGGGACAAGACTGGGAAACCCTGAAGATTTGCCTGAAGCGCTACGCCTGCCACGTCACCGCACAAGCGCCTGTACAGGCTTTGCGAGAGCTGATGCAAGCCCACGGCTTCACCGGCGACCAGGTGCAACACCTGGAACTAGATTGCAGCGACAAGGTCATCAGCCACCATGATTTGCGTGATCCGCAGGACGTGATGCAAGCGCAGTACAGCGTGCCCTTTTGCTTGGCCATGGCACTGTTTCATGATCCGCAAGACCCGGCCGCCTTCAACGACGCAGCCCTTGCCGATTCGCGCATCAGGTCTGCCTGCGCCGCCGTGCGGCTTGCGCCGGCAGCCGATCTGCCCAGCGCCTGGAGCGCCAGGCTGCGGGTGGTTCTCAAAGACGGGCGTCAATGGCAGCAGGAAGCGAAAGCTTTCAAGGGCATGCCCGGCGACGAACTCACGGCACGCGAAGAGCGCCAGCGCTTTGAGTTGTTGTGTGCTTCTTTGCCGGCAACGCAGTCGGCGCAGCTGTACGAGCGGCTGTCTGCGATAGAGTTGCATGACAGCTTTCCCCAGGCGGACATGGCCTGAAGGCGGCTTTCACTGACCACACATCGAGCACAATACCGGAATGACCGAAGCCAACGCATTACCCCCTTTGCCCGACCGCCTGTCGACCGACCCGCGCAGCCCGCACCATGTGGCGGCTATTTTTGAGCACGATATCGGCATCCGCTTTAACGACAAAGACCGCCTGGATGTTGAGGAGTACTGCATCAGCGAAGGTTGGATTCGCGTGGCCGCTGGCAAGACCGTGGACCGCAAGGGTCAGCCGCTGTTGATCAAACTCAAGGGCCGGGTCGAAGCCTATTACCGCTGAAGTGTGTTTTGGATTGAGCCGCTGATGGCCTGCACTGACTTAGCCGGCCAGCCCCACAAAGACGTTTTGCACGTCGTCGTTGCCGTCAATGGCGGCCAGAAAAGACTCCACCTCTTCGAGCTGGGCCGGGCTCAAATTGGCCGGGTCCACCGGGTTTTTGGGTTTGTAGCCCAGCTTGGCTGTCAGCACCGAAAAGTTGTGCGCTGGCAAGGCCCGGCTGACCAGGTCCAGGTCAGCCGCATCGGTCCAGAACATGGTGGTGCCGGCATCTTCGCCGGGCTCAAAGTCTTGCGCGCCTGCCTCAATGGCGGCCAGTTCGGGGTCGGCACCGGCGACCAGCGGCTCGGCCTCGATCATGCCGACATGGTCAAAGTCCCAGGACACCGAACCCGAAGTACCCAGTTGGCCTTTGCGGAACAGCACGCGCATTTCCGGGGCCGTGCGGTTGAGGTTGTCGGTCAGGCATTCCACCATGACCGGCACTTGGTGGGGTGCAAAACCTTCGTAGATGACATGCTCGAAATTGACGGTTTCGCCGGTGAGGCCGGCGCCTTTTTTGATGGCGCGGTCCAGCGTGTCTTTGGGCATCGAGACCTTACGGGCCTGCTCCACCACCAGCCGCAGCCGCGAATTCGACGCCGGGTCTGCCCCGCTGCGCGCTGCGATCATGATGTCTTTGGCCAGGCGCCCGAAAAGTTTGCCTTTGGCGTTGGCCGCCAGTTCTTTGCCTTTTGCTTTCCACTGCGCGCCCATGTCTGATGCCTTTGAGGTTGTCGCGCTTATCGGCGCCTTCATTTGGATGGGGCTACTTTACACCCTGAGTTTTAGGGTCCAATAGCGCTATGACACCAGAGGACATCGCAAGCCAACGCCTGACAGCGCTGGAGATCAAGGCCAGTTTTGCCGAAGACCTGCTCGACGAGCTCAACCGGGTGGTAATTCGCCAGCAGCAGCAAATTGACGCGCTGGTGCGTGAGCTGACCGAGCTGCGCGAGCAGCAGCCATCTGGCGTAGCCGGCGGCGCGGCGCGACTGACGGACGACATGCCGCCTCACTACTGAAGCCCCCATGAAAATTTTCTACGGCTGGCGAATGGTAGGCGCCTCTTTTGGCATACAACTTTTGCTCGGGACTTTGCTGCTGCAGTCCTTTGGTTTGTACATCGCCATCTTGTCGCAAGAAATGGGCTGGAGCAAAACCACGCTCTCCGGTGCCGCTGCATTGCAGTCCATGGAGTCCGCTGTCATAGGCCCCTTGCTGGGCTGGATGCTGGACCGCTTCGGCCCCCAGTCAATCATCCGCTGGGGCATCGTGATTTTCAGCCTGGGGCTTTTTCTCTTTAGCCAAGTGGAATCAGTCAGCACGTTTTACATCAGCGCGGTTCTGATGGCCATAGGCGCGAGTCTGGCCGGTTACTTTCCGCTGTCTGTGGCCCTGGTTCAATGGTTTGAAAAAAACCGCGCACGTGCACTGTCCATCATGGGCTTGGGTTTTGCCATGGGCGGCATGATGGTGCCCGCCATGGCCTGGCTCATAGAGCACTGGGGCTGGCGCAACACTGCCTTGCTCTCAGGTGTGCTCGCTTTGGTGCTGGGTTTGCCTTTGGCGCGTGTGATACGCCGGCGTCCGGAAGACCATGGCGAGCATGTTGACGGCCTGGATCCCGCCCTCCATCCAGCAGCGACCGGGCCAGGCAGCGCCCTGCCGCTGGTGCAAGTGCAGTTCACGGTGCGCCAAGCGCTTCGAACCCGCACTTTCTGGCTGCTGGCCACCGGCCACGGCTTGGCGCTGCTGGTGGTGACCGCGGTCAGTGTGCATGCCATTACGCACATGAAAGAAGGCTTGGGCTACTCGTTTGCCGCGGCCAGCTTCGTCATCATGCTGATGAACTTTGGCCAGTTTCTGGGTGTGCTGCTGGGTGCAGCTATCGGCAATAAGTTTGAGATGCGCAAGGTGACGGCCTTGTGCATGCTGTCGCACGCGCTGGGACTGTTGGCGCTGACTTACGCCAGCGACATGGCCGGACTGATCGCTTTTGCCGCCTTGCATGGCCTGGCCTGGGGCTTGCGCGGCCCGTTCATGTCTGCGATCAGGGCGGACTATTTTGGCCGCCATGCGATCGGCCTCATTCTGGGCGTATCCGCCGCCATCGCTGCTGTCGGTCAGGTGGCCGGCCCGCTGGTGGCCGGTGTGCTGGCCGACTTGACAGGTAACTACCGGCTGGGTTTTACCCTGCTGGCCATGTTCTCTGCACTGGGCTCTCTGGCCTTCATGCTGGCCACCCGGCCCGGGCAAGACGAGGCTGGGCAAACCCCTGTGTCGTAACATCAGCGGATCATGCTTCTGGCCTTTATTTCATTTCGCAAATGGCTGCCATCGCTGATGCTGGCCGGTACGCTGAGTGCCTGCTCCCTTGAACCCGAGGTGGTTAATTTGCCGGACCTGGCGCCGACGACCGGTGCCTCCCGCATGCTTGGCTTGGGGCCTGGCGGACTGCCACAAAAGCCCCCTGTGGTCAGCCAACTTAAATACGAATACTACGAGTGCGACGGTCTGGTGGGTGATTGGTTTTTAGCCTTGCTGGTGGCAGAGATGAATTACCTGGAAAAGCAATCAGGGGTGCAAAGCGTGAGCATCAATGCTTGTGCAGTCGGCCGGGCGCTCAATCAGGGCCAGGATGTTCCGCGCTACACCGTGCATCTTTTCAGCAGTCGCAAAGAGGCCAACGAATGCGTGGTCAGCTTGCGTTGCCAGTTGGCGCGCAATGTCACCCTGGTGCCGCGGGAAGGAGCGCTCTGGCGCTCTTATTTCTTGTCAGATTTTTACCTGAAAAATTTCTACAACCATTGCTTGGCGCCCCCCCAAAAGTGGCACAAAGATATTGCCTGTGACGCCATTCCTGCCAAGCTTTGATTTCGCCGGCAACTTTAAAATATTTCGATTTGACTAAAAAAACTATCACCGCCGGCTTGCGTCTAGACCCGGTCGTGCGCCGCCAGCAAATTCTGGATGCCGCCATCAGCTATTTCGCCGAAGCGGGTTTCGGGGTGCAAACGCGCGAGTTATCTCGCCGCCTGGGCGTATCGCAGCCGCTGCTGTACCGCTACTTTCCGTCCAAGCAAGACCTGATCAGCGCGGTCTTTGAAGCCGTCTTCATGAGCCAGTGGCGCAACGAATGGATGGTTGAGTTGCAAGACCGCAAAGTGCCGCTGCGCGAGCGCCTGCTTGCTTTTTACCTGCAATACGCAGGCGCCACCTACCGGCCGGAGTGGATTCGCATTTACATGTACGCCGGCCTGGCCGACATGGACCTGAACCGAAATTACCTGGCACTGGTGCGCAAAAAACTGCTGGTGGTGATGTGCGCCGAGTTTCGTCACACCTTCATGCCCCAAGCCATTGCTGCCGATCTGCCGCCGATTTCGGCGCGAGAAATCGAGCTGCTCTGGACCTTGCACGGCGGCATGTTTTACTGGGCCATCAGGCGCAATATTTTCAATATCAAGCCGGTGACGCCTTTTGAGACCCGCACCACCGACGCCATTGATTTGTTTTTGGCCGGGGCGCGTGAGTTCTACCCTCAGGTGGTGGCGCAGACTTTGGCAGGCACCAGCGGCGCCGGCACTGCCACAGCAAAAGCGCCGCGCGCAAACAGCAAGGGCGTCTCTGGCCCGGTCTCGTAGCGCAGCACCCGCGCCAGAATAATCTGGTGGTCGCCCGCCGGGATCACAGATTCAGTCACGCAATCAAAGCGCGCTGCGCAGCCTTCAATGCGCGGAGCGCCAAAATCCTCCGTCAACTGGTGCGTCACGCCGGCAAACTTGTCAGCCTTAGGCGTGGCAAACTGCAGCGCCAAAGCCTCCTGCTGGCTGGACAGCACATGAATGGCGTGCTCGCTGCCTGTTGAAAAATGCGAAATATTGGCCGAGCGGTTGGAGATGGACCACAACACCAGGGGCGGGTCCAGCGAAACCGAGCTGAAACTGTTCACCGTCAGGCCCACCAGGCCTTGAGTATGGGCGTCCTGCGTGGTAATGACGGTCACGCCGGTGGGAAAAGCGCCCAGCGCATTCCGCAGATCGCGCTGAGCTTGCACAGATGACATGTCCATCAGGATTCGCCTGCAAGTTTCTCGAGCACAGCGTACACCGCAGCCGTGTCGTGCAGCGCATGACCTTGCGCCATCGCGGCACGGTAGATCGGGATGCAGGCTGCAAAAAGTGGGGAAGGCAGGTTCAGGGCGCGCAGTGCATCGTCGATGATGCTCATGTCTTTTTGCCAGACTTCAATTTTCATGGTGGCATCGTCCCAGCCACGCGAGGCCATCATGGGGCCACGCACCTGGAACATGCGGGATCCGCCGGCGCCGTCTGCCACCACCTCAACGATGGCTTTGGCCTGAAGCCCCAGCTGTTGCCCAAACAAAATGGCTTCGGCGGTTGACACGTTGTGTATGGCCACCAGCAAATTGGCCACCAGCTTCATTTTCATGCCGTTGCCGAACTCGCCGACAGAAAACTGAGCGCGTGAAAAGCCCTTGAAGACGTCCATCATCTGCTTGATGGCGGCAGTCTCACCGCTGGCGTAAACCGTCAGGTCGCGGGTTCTGGCCTGGGCACCGGTGCCCGACAGCGGCGCGTCGATCATCTTGATGCCGGCCTTGGCCAGCAGCTTGCGCGCCGCCAGCTTGTCTTCCATCGGTAAGGTGCTGGCTTCGGAAACAATGAGGCTGCCCTTGGCAATGCCCTGCGCCGTGGCTTCTGCGGCCAGCTCTTCACAGACGACCATCAGGGCCGCGACGGACGGCAAAGAAGTCAGGATGTGCGCTGTTTTGCCGACCAGCATGCGTGGCGATGCGCCGACCTTGGCGATCCGGCTGCTCATTTGTTTGCGCGTGGCAGGGTTGACCTCGATGCCCATCACATGAAAGCCGGAGGCTTGTAAATTGGCGGCAATCGAAGAGCCCATGATGCCCAGCCCAATGACACCAACAGGTATTGCCGAAGCTTGTTTCTTCATGTTTTGTCCAGTTGCAAGGGTCAACCCTGAGACCCTCTTGTTGATACGTTGATAAACTAAATATACAATATTTTTTCATTTCAGCCAACCTCCAGGAACGGGTCAGCCCATGAAGCTCGGAACATTCATGATGCCATTGCATCCACCCTCGCGCATTGCCAGCGAAACTCTGCTCGAAGACCGCGAGGCCATTATTTTGGCCGACCGCCTGGGTTTCAGCGAAGCCTATGTGGGCGAGCATGTCACCGACCTGGCTGAAAACGTCACCTCCTGCCTGATGTTCCTGAGCAGCCTGGCTTTTGACACGCACCAGATCAAGCTGGGCTCGGGCACCATCAACATGCCCAACGGGCACCCGGCCGCCATTGCCGCCAACGTGGCCATGCTCGACCACATGCTCAAAGGCCGCTTCATCATGGGTATCAGCCCCGGCGGGCTGGCCTCGGACGCCGAAGTCTTTGGTAATTTCGGGCGCGACAGACTGGACATGTTTGTCGAGGCCATCGACATGGTCATGGCCATCTGGAAAGGCACTGCCCCCTACGATTTGCAGGGCAAGTACTTCAACATCAGCACGGCGCGCACCATGATCCCTGAAATCGGTCAGGGCATCATCCTCAAGCCGTATCAATTGCCGCACCCCCCCATCGTGGTGACGGCCGTCGCGCCTTTCTCCAAGGGCATCACTGCCGCTGCCGCTCGCGGCTGGGA
>JBIKHX010000124.1:0-6208 GCA_044361945.1 Polaromonas sp.
AGACACGGACCCCCTTCATGCCCCTGCCCCAAGAACCCACCCGCCCGCTGACCAACGCCAAGAGCGCACAAGCCGACAAGGAGTTGCTTTTTAAAGCCGTGCTGTGCGTGCTGATCGGCCTGGGGGTGCTGATCTCGCCCTACTTCATTCAATCCCCGGGTATGCAGGGCATCGTGGCCAACGCCTCGCTGGTGGGTTGGTTTGCCCTGGTGCTGGGCTTCGGCTTTGGCGTGGCCTATGGCCGGCGTGTGATGCGCCCGCGGCACTGAAGGTTTATGTCCGCGGCTTGAAGCCAGCGCGGGTGCTCAGTCCTCGTTGCCGCGCCGGTCCAGCTTGGCCGGGCGGGGAACTTTCTTGAGCTTGACCTGGCGTTTGAGCTCAATCTCGTCTTTTTTGACCTGCCGCTCGGCATCCAGCTTTTGCCCGGCGGCCAGCCACTGTGCGAACTCGGTCGGCGTCTCCAGCGTGATGCGCCCCAGCGTGGACTGGCGGAATTCGTAAATCACGATCTCAGCAGCCTTTTGCAAATTGATGCGGCCTTTACTCAAGACCGCGCCGCGCTTGCGACCGATCTCTTCGAGCAACTGCTCATCGGTGGTGCCGGCCGGCAGCTCGACCTTGTAGCGCGCTTTGAGTAAATCCGGGTAGTTCGGAATCAGGTAGTCCAGCAGCTCCAACGCCACTTCTTCTTCGTTGAAGGCATTGCGACCAATGGCGCCGCTGGCCGCCAGGTTGTAGCCGCTCTTGGCCACGATGATGCGCGGCCACAGCATGCCGGGCGTGTCGAAGAGGTAAAAGCCGTCGGCCAACACGATGCGCTGCTCGATTTTGGTGACACCCGCCTCGTCACCGGTTTTGGTGGCGCGCTTGCCGGTGAGCGTGTTGATCAGCGTGGATTTGCCGACGTTGGGAATGCCGCAAATCAGCACGCGCATGGGCTTGACCATGCTGCCGCGCGTGGGCGCCAGCACGTGACAAGCCTCTATCAAAGCCTTGGCCGGTGTGCTCATGCTGGCGTCCAGCCCGATGGCCCGCGTGCCCGGTTGGCTGTTGTAGTGCTCCAGCCAGAGCGGCGTGCGCGTCGGGTCGGCCAGGTCTTGTTTGTTGAGCACCTTGAGCGCCGGCTTGCCGCCCGTGAGTTCAGCCAGCATCGGGTTCGCGCTGGAGCCCGGCAGGCGGGCGTCCAGCAGCTCGATCACGACATCAATTTCCTTGATCCGCTCGCTGATGGCTTTTTTGGTCAAGTGCATGTGACCGGGAAACCATTGAATTGCCATCTGTGCGTGTTCTTTCTTTAATACACGGATTGTGAACGGACTTTTTGCAGACCCGTCCGGCGCGAACAGCGAAAAATTTAGGCCGCAGCCATGCGCAGACGCCGCGCGGCGTCTTCAGCGCGCGCGTCGTCAATCTCGCGCAGCACGGCCTGCATGTCCACATCGGCATGGGCGCGTTCGTAGTGGCCGGTCAGCGGCGTCTCGTTGCTCAAAAGGCCGCTTTGGTACAGGCTCCACATTTCCGGGCCGTACTGGGTGGCCAGCAATTCGGGGGCGAACTGGCCAAAAAAGTCGCGCAAGTTGGCCACGTCGCGCATCAGCATGCGCTGCGCGTGGTTGTTGCCGGCAGCGTCCACCGCCTGTGGCAGGTCAATGATGACGGGGCCGTCATGGCCCTCTTGCCCTTCGGCGCCGGGCGTGTACGCCAGCAGGATGTTGAACTCTGACAAGTCGCCGTGCACCACACCCGCGCACAGCATGCGCACCACCTCGCCGATCAAGGTGGCATGGTGCGCCAAGGCCTGGGCCGGCGTGAAGGCGACGTCGTTCAGGCGGGGAGCAGCGTCGCCATGGGCATCGGTCACCAACTCCATCAGCAGCACGCCATCGTGAAAGTTATAAGGCTGCGGCACACGCACGCCGGCTGCGGCCAGGCGGTACAGCGCATCGACCTCGGCACTTTGCCAGGCGGCCTCTTGCGCCTGCCGGCCGAACTTGCTGCCCTTGGCCATGGCACGCGCCTGGCGCGAGTTCTTGACCTTGCGGTTTTCGGTGTAGTCCACCGCCTGCCGGAAACTGCGGTTGCTGGCTTCCTTGTAGATCTTGGCGCAGCGCGTCTCATCGCCGCAGCGCACCACATAGACCATGGCTTCCTTGCCGCTCATGAGCTGGCGAACCACGGTGTCGATCAGGCCCTCTTCAACAAGGGATTGCAGTCTGGGGGGAGCTTTCACAGGCGACGCCGGCTAACGCCCCACCACGGACCAGCCCACATGCTGGTCGGCTTTGTTGTTCTCGTACTCCCAGGCGGTGCCGCAGCGGTCGCATTTGTAGGGGGTGATGGCGACCAGGCCGTGGCTGCGTTTGGCGTGGTGCGGAGCGCCCTGCACCAGTTCCGGGTGGCCAGGGGCGCGGCGCCAGTTGCGCTGGATGCCGGCGCAGGCTTCGCAGAGCAGCATTTTTTTCAATTCCTGCTGGCGATTCGGGTCAAGCGTCGCGGCGGGCGCGTCAGGCGGGGTGTGGCTGGAAGTCATGGACCCGATTGTGCGCTTTGCCCACCGGCCGGCGCGCCCAAGTCCCGTAAGCGCAGGTGCAAGGCATCGCCCGGGTCGACCGGCAGCTGTTGCCGGGCCCTCAGGTAATGGCTGCTGAACACGTCAAGATAAGCCTCCAGCATGCTGGCCGCCAGCGGCTCGTCGGCCAGCGCCAGGCACAGCGAAGCTACCTCGGAGGTGCAAAAGTGGTCATCGCGCTTGGAGCGGCGCAGGCGGTAGCGCGATATCTGCTCGGGCGCCAGACTGAGCACCGGCAAGTGGTCGAGATATGGACTTTTGCGGAACATCTTGCGCGCCTCGGGCCAGGTGGCGTCGAGCAGCACAAACAGCGGGCGCCGGGCCTTGGGGCCTGCAGCCGCGGCATCTGCCTGCACACTGTGCACCACTCGACCGGCATCCACAAACTCACCCGGAAACACCAGGTAGGGCTGCCATTGCGGGTCGGCCAGCAAGGCCACCAAGGCGGGGTCGACCTCGGTGCGGGCCCAGCCAAAAGCCCAGGTGTCGGGCACCACATCGGCAATCAACCAGCCGGTGTTACTGGGTTTGAGCGGCTCGATGTCGCACATGATCAGACACACACCGGCGCGCGTGCTGATGGCCGGGCGCAAGTCACACAGGCAGTGGCTGGGGATCAGCCGGCAACCGGGACAATGCGCCAGACGAGAGCCGCCACGCGCCAAAAAAGGCTTGACGCTGCGTGCCAGCCGGGCGGTGCGCAATCGGGAAACAGCATGAGGCATACAAGGGCAGGTTTGACTCAAAGTGGCGCAAAGACGGTCATCGTTGCCCGCCGACGCAGCCATAACGGAGTCAGCGTGAACAGCGCAGACTTAAGCCAGGGCCGGCACAGGGCGGCCCAGCCGGTCGGCAGACAGGTACTGCTCGCGGTAAATCTCGAAGGGCATGGTGTCGGCAGCTTCGATCTTTTTCTGCTCAAACAAGGACTGCCGGCTCATCGCCTCAAAGCGGCTTTGCTGTTCGGCTGACCAGGGCATTTGCAAATAAAACGCTTGCGTGCTCACAGACTGTGCGCGCACAAATTGAACAAAAGAATTGTCAAAGCCCTGCAAGCTGCTGAGCACGCGCGCGGAGGGCAGCGTGGCGGGTGCATGCAGGGCAGCGGCCGCGGCACTCAGGGCGCGGCTGAAACGATCGCTGGCGTGTGCTGCGTCCAGGCAGGCGGCCAGTGGCCGGCAAGCATCCATCAGTTCCTCGGCCCAATCCGTCAGGCTGATATCCCGGCCGTCACGCTCGAGCATCAAACCCGGCTCGCGCCCGCGCGCAGCTGCGCGGTGCTGGTTGCGCGCCAGCTCGGCGATCTCGGCGGGCGAGTCGGGCGGGCTTTCGGTTTGCAGGCAATGCAGCAAGAACACGTCCAGAAAATCCATGGTCTCTGCCTTGATGCCAGCCGGCACAAAGGGGTCCAGGTCCATCAGGCGCACTTCGATGTACTCGACACCGCGCTCGCGCAGCGCATGCAGAGGACGCTCACCCGGAAAAATCACGCGCTTGGGGCGGATGGTGCCGTAGAACTCGTTTTCAATTTGCAGCAGCGTGTCGCCCAGCTGGTTGTAGTCACCGCCGGGGTTGCGGATGCCCACCGCTTCATACGCCGGGTAGGGCCGTGTGAGCGCTTCGGCGAGCGAGGCGGCGTAGCCTTCGAGGCTGTTGTAGCTGACGGCCAGCGAGGCCTGCGCGTCACTCTGGTAGCCCAATCGGCCCATGCGCAGCGAGGTGCCGTGCGGCATGTACATGGTGCTGCCGGCGAGCTTTTGCAGTTCGTGCTGACGCCCGGCCACAAAGCTGGAGCACACCGCCGGCGAGGCGCCAAAGAGATACAGCAGCAAAAAAGCGTGACGCCGGAAGTTGCGTATCAAACCGAAATACGATTCGCTGCTCACGCCCGGAAGCGACCAGTTGTAGTGAATCCCCGAGATGGTTTGCATGCGCCGTCCATAACGATGGCTCAGGCCCATGCGGTAAACGCTTTTAGCGCGGCCCACATTGGACGCACCAAAACGGGCAATGGGAATGGTCTCGTCAGTCGGCAAGCCGCAAGGCATGCTGGAGACCCACAGCATCTCGTCGCCGGCCTGCTGCATCACGCGGTAGGTGAACTGGTGCAGCTCTGTGAGTTCGGCCAGCGTGGTGGTGGCGTCCAGATGGGCACCCGTGACCAGTTCGATCTGGGATTCGCTGAAATCGGTGGTGATGTGCGGGTGCGTGAGGGCCGAGCCGAGCGCAGCCGGGTGCGGCGTCAGGGCCAGGCTGCCACCGGCTTGGGCGCGCAGGCTTTCTTTTTCGACACCCCGACGCATGCCCAGCAGACGGGCGGGTGTCAGATCAGCCAAAAGACTGCCTGAAAGCGGGCCGGCCGGTGCCTGCAACTTGGTCATAAGGTCTCAATTCCTCAGTAATCTCATTTTTTTAAGAATGCGAACCGTAGCACATGACGGCGCTTTTCGCTGAGCAGCGACCGGCATGAACGCCGGGGACAAAGGCCTTGGACGCAGTCCGATCAGGCCAGTACACGGCGCAACCAATCTTCGATGTCCTGGATTTCTTCCTGACAAAGCGAGTGCTCCATGGCGTACTCATGCCATTGAACTGCGTAGCCCAGCGACTGCAAATGGTCGCGTGAGGCGGTAGCGCGCGGCAGCAGCACCACCGGGTCGCGGGTGCCGTGGGCCATGAAAATCGGCACATCCTGGTTGGCAGGGCTGCGCTCAGCAGCGGTTTTGTCGGCCAGCGGCAAATAGCCCGACATGCACAGCAAGCCGGCCAGCCGGTCGCGGTGGCGCAAGCCGGTCATCAGGGTCATGGCGCAGCCTTGGGAAAAGCCGGCCAGCAGGATGCGATGGGACGCTATGCCGCGCGATTTCTCACGCTCAATCAAGGCTTCAATGGCCAATTGCGAATGCCGCAGACCGGCTTCATCCTGGCGCTGCGTCAGGTCAGCGCCCAGAATGTCGTACCAGGCGGGCATCTGGTAGCCGCCATTGATGGTCACCGGCATCACAGGCGCATTGGGGAAAATAAAACGCACCGGGCCCACGCTGGAGAGGTCGAGTTGCTCAGCCACAGGCAAAAAATCCCGACCATCAGCGCCCAGGCCGTGCAGGATCAACACCGTGGCGACAGGGTTTTCGCCGGTTTGGGCTTCTAGAACTTGAAGTGACATGCGCGAGATCGCCGGGAGGGGCGAAAGTTGAGATTTAAAAAAAATGCCAGCATAAAACCGCTGGCACAGGCATTTTAATCGGCGCACATGACGTTCAAGCACGGTGCAGGCAAGTCCTAGGCTGGCACATCCTGCAAGGGCAAAGGCTAGGCAACCGGCCTGTCATAATTTCTCAGCCGCAGGGTCAAGAAAGGTCTTTACATGAACGCTCCCCTCCCCGCCTCAGCATTGCCGTCCGTGCAAGCCAGCGATCTGACCGCGCTGCCGCTGATCGAAAAATGGATATCGTTTGCCTCGGTCTCCCGGGACAGCAACTTACCCATCATCGATTGGACGCAGAACTACCTGGAAGCGCTGGGCATTGAATGCTCGCGCACCTATGACGACAGCGGCCTGAAGGCCAATCTGTGGGCCACCTTGCCCGCCGACAACGGTGAAACCAAAATCGGCGGCCTGGTGCTCTCGGGCCACAC
>JBIKHX010000125.1:0-6206 GCA_044361945.1 Polaromonas sp.
ATTTCGACACGGTGCGCGTGCCGCTTGCCGCCGGCCGCACCTGCAGCAATAAAGTGGGCACCCTGCTCAAGCGCCCAGGCGGCCATGGCTGTTTTGGCGCGCACCTGGTCACAGGCATCGAACACCGCCAGGGGCCTGTCATTGCTCAGCTCAATTCCAGCAATTTGCGGCCAGTTGTCAGCGTCCACGAACTCGTCTACGGCATGGACTTGGCACAGCGGGTTGATCAGCGCGATGCGCTGGCGCATGGCCTCCACTTTGGACTGGCCCACACTGGGCTCAATGGCATGCACCTGCCGGTTGATGTTGGACTCGGCGATATGGTCCAGGTCAATCAGCGTGAGTCTGGCCAAGCCGCTGCGGGCCAGTGCCTCTGCCGCCCAGGAACCAACGCCACCCAAACCGACCACCACGGCGTGCGCGCTGCGAATGCGCTGTGCGCCTTGAGCGCCATACAAGCGGGCCAGACCGCTGAACCGGCGCTCAATGTCTGTAGTCTCGGGCTGGCGCCCGCTCATCAAAGGCTGCGCTCAAGGCGCCACATCTGGTATTTGAGGCCGCCCACAGCGCCGGCCAATATAGCTGCCAATGCGACAAAACTGGTCAAGCTCAGCGTGGATATACCCGACAAGCCCTGGCCAACCGTGCAGCCCATAGCGACCACACCACCCACACCCATGAGAACAGCGCCCACCAGGTGATTGGCCGTGTCTTCAGTGCCGCCAAAGCCCTCCCAGCGAAAGGAGCGCGAAGCCAGTGCCTGCAGCAAAGAACCGGTCACCACGCCCACCACGGACATGATGCCGATGGTGATCACCTTGCTTTTATCGCTGAAGAAAATTAACCAGTCCAGGCTGTAAGCCACGGGCGCTACAAAACTCAGCGACTCTGCCCTGCCGGAGCTGGTGGACAGAAAAACGGCCTCCAGCGTTTCAGGATGCTCTGCGACAAAACCGATATGGCCACTGAGCCACCACATGGCGGTGATGATGGCGCCGATGCCGATACCGGCCAATAGATTGTTTGCATTTGCAAAATCACGCCCGGTCAGTGCCCAAGCCAACAGGCCCAGACCCAACAGCAGCCCCAAAGCAAGCGCCGCGGTGGAAGGGTCTAAACCGGCGGCATTGGCCAGCCATTGACCCAGGGTGGCAGGTTGTGCGAAGTCAATGGCCACACGGTCCACCGTGGACACGCGCAGCACGGCGGTGATGCCCTTGAGTGTGGCAAAAGACGCAATACCCATCACGACAAACACCACCAGCGACTTGAGGTTGCCGCTGCCGATGCGCACCAGGGTCTTGCTGCCACAACCCGAGGCCAGGACCATACCAAAGCCGAACATGATGCCGCCCACCAGCGCTGAGAGCCAGATAAAACGGTTAGAAGCGTAGAGTACTTTGTCGGCTTGCAGCAAGCCGGTAGCGGTCAAACCCGCAAAGCCCAGCATGGCCACACCGATGGCCAGGCCCCAAATGCGCATGCGAGTCCAGTCGCCCATGCTCACAATGTCACTCACCGCCCCCATGGTGCAAAAATGTGTGCGCTGCACGATGAAACCGAAAAGGCAAGATAAGCCGAAAGCGGCCCACAAGAGCTGTGAATTAAGAGATTGAAGTGCAGAGATGTCCATGCCGACATTTTAAAGCCGGAATAAGCAGACCGGCTCTACTTCAGTTTGGCCAGACGCGCCTTGGCCAAAGAGGCAGCTTCGGATTCGGCATAGTCCTTGACCAGGTCCTCCAGCGTTTTGCGTGAAGCCTTGGGGTCCTTGAGCTCCAGCTGGCAATTAGCGATCGAAAGCAAGGCCTCGGGCGCTCTAAGGTGCGCAGGCGAAACACTGACCAGCGCCCTGTACTGATTCAAGGCTTCTTTGTAATTGCGCTGGGAATAGTGCAAATTACCCAGCCAGAACAGAGCTGAGGGCTGGTAACCGCTGGCGGGGTAGCGGCGGACAAATTCGCTGAAAGCCGGCAATGCTTGCGCAAAATCACCCTTGCGCATGGTGGCCAGAGCGGCGTCGTATTCGCGGATTTCGGCCGGCGCAGCCATGAAATCCAGACCATCCACGCTGACTTTAGAGGGCTCTAGCCGCTTGAGCCGGTCCTCAGTGCCTTGAACAATGTCTTTTTGAAACCGCTGTGCATCTGCCAGGTCACGGGCCAATTGCTCGCTTTTTCCACGCGAGTTGGCCAGTTCACTGCGCAGAATCTCGATCAAGTTGGAGAGCTCCAACAAACTGCGGCGCAGCTGCGTGAGCTGGGCATTGACTTGCTCAATCGACGCGGCATTTTCATTTTTGGTCGCGCGCAGCTGCTCAGCGCTTTGCTGCTGCATCTGGGCGCTTTGCTGCTGCATCTGGGCGCTTTGCTGCTGCATCTGGACGCTTTGCTGCTGCATCTGGTCGACCTTCTTGCGCAAATCCAAAATGGCACGGCGAGCTTCGTCATCTTCAAAAAGCCCGGCCTGAGCCGAGCTGATACAAAGACAACACACTGCCGCAAAGACAGCTCTTAAGGCAAAAATGGGCATGGTTTGCAAAGCTTCAGTCCCCGGCTTCAGCGGTAGTTCACTTCAGCGCGGCGGTTACGGGCATAAGCCTCTTCAGTACTGCCGGTCTGCGCGGGCTTTTCTTTGCCCAGGCTAACGGCCTCAATCTGGCTTTCAGCCACGCCCAGCAAAGTCATCGACCGACGGACAGCTTCAGCACGCTTTTGACCCAGTGCGAGGTTGTACTCGCGGCCGCCGCGCTCGTCAGTATGGCCTTCAATGGCGATCTTGCGTGCCTTGTTGCTGGTCAAAAAGCGCGAGTGCGCATCCACCGCGGATTGATACTCAGAGCGAACAGTAAAACTGTCGTAGTCAAAGTAAAAAACGCGGGCAACGCCCGCAGGGCCGGCGCCAGCGCTGTCAGCACTGCGGATTTCAACGGGTGCTACGGCTCGGCCAGCAGGGGCAGGGGCAGGCGCAGGCGCAGCAGAGGGAGCAGAAGTTGGACTGGCTGCGGTGGGTGCACCGCTTCGATCCTCCACGGCAACCTCATTTAATTTGACATTGGAGGCGCAACCAACAAGGGTGAGCGACAGGGTTAAAGCGGAAAGCAGAGAAAAGTGCACTCGTTTCATAAAAACCTCTCAAAATAGACCAAAAAACTTCAACTCAACGCGTGAACGGTCCCCAGTCAGGCTCACGAATATCGCCGACGGCACCCGTCAAACGGGCTTTGACTTTACCGTCCAGGGTACTTGTCATCAAGGCTTCGCGACCTTGCTGCTGTGTAGCATACAAAATAAGCCGGCTGTTCGGTGCAAAGCTGGGGTTCTCATCGGCACTGGTATCTGTGATGGCTGTACTCACGCCACTGGCCAGGTCCATCACATGCAGCTTGAAGGCACCACCAATGCGCGAGATGTAAGCCAACCAGCGACCGTCAGGGCTCAGTGCCGGAGAAATGTTGTAGTTGCCTGTGAAAGTGACGCGCTGCGGGTTGCTGCCGTTGGCAGCCATCTTATAGATCTGTGGCGCACCGCCGCGGTCGCTGACAAAGTAAATACTTTGACCATCGGGGGTGTAAGTGGGCTCGGTGTCAATACTGGCGGACTGGGTCAGCCGGCGCGGCTCGCTGCCGTTGACATCCATGGCATAAATCTGCGATCCACCATCGCGGCTGAGCGTGGCCACCAGTTGACGTCCGTCAGGCGACCAGGCAGGGGCGCTGTTGGAGCCCTTGAAGTTGGCCAGCAAACGTCGATTGCCGGTGGCCACATCATGAGAATAAATGACCGGTTTACGCGACTCAAAGGACACATAGGCCAGTTGCGCCCCCGTCGGAGACCAGGACGGCGAGATGATCGGCTCAGGGCTGATCAGTGCTGACTGTGCGTTCTCGCCGTCAGAGTCGGCAACCCACAAGTTAAAGCGCGTACCTGACTTGGTGACGTAAGCAATGCGGGTGGCAAAAATGCCTTTTTCACGCGTTAATTTTTCGTGAATGAAATCGGCCACACGGTGCGCAGCAAGACGCAGGTCAGAGGCTGACACCACATGGGTTTGACCGCCCAAATCCTCGCTGCGAACCACGTCCCACAAACGCACACGAACATCAAAACGGCCATCCGCCAAAGGCGTGATACTGCCGGTAGCCACCGAGTCAGCGCCGCGCTGGCGCCACATGCCGGCATCAAGCCGTGTGTTTTCATCGGCTTTCAGGCCTTCTGCGTCCACTGCTCGAAACATACCGCTGCGCTCAAGATCGGCACGCAAAATCGCACTGATTTTTTGGGGCGCCTGCGCTTCGCCGGTAAAGACTGGCAAAGCAATCGGCAACTGTGTCAGTCCAACCCCGGAAACTTCAACCCTAAATTGCGCCCATGCCGGCATGGCCGTCAAGCCAAGCAAGCCTGCGGCAGAAATGGCCTTGATTGCGGCGCGTCTTTCAAAGTTGGCAAAACTCACATCATTTTTCACGTTGTAGGCCCGAGCTGTCGATGAATATTACATTTTGCACTTTGTGCAATAGTGCTAATAGTAACAAGTCAAGATGACACTCAAGCCGCGCTTTCATGGGCAAATACACCTAGTTTTGAAGAAAATCCGGGCTGGCCGACGGCCGTGGAACATCCCTGATAATCCAAAGCAACGCGCAAACGCCTTTTTTCTGGCGATCCAACCCGATTGGTTTTCTTTTTTATAAGCGCCTGGCTTTTGACTAAACCTTCAACACCGCTTCAGACGCCTCTTCTGCCCAGCGCCGGCCTGCGCAGCAGTTTCAAACGGCTCTGGCCTTTTTTCAGTGCCTCAAAGTCAGGCTGGGCAGTGGCTATTGCGGCAACCGTGCTGGGTTCCGCGACAGAGCCTATGGTGCCGGCCTTGCTCAAGCCTTTGCTGGACCGCGGCTTCAAAGCCGGCGGCGAATTAGACATCTGGCTGGTGCCCTTTTTCTTGATGCTGCTTTTTGGTGCACGTGGCTTGACTGCGTTTGTCGCCCAGTACGGCCTGGCCAGGGTCACCAACCTGGGCTTGCAAAAACTGCGGGCAGCCATGTTTGACAAACTGCTGAGCGCCAAGCTGGCGCTGTTCACAGATCAAAGCGCCAGTGCCATTGCCAACACGGTGGTCTACGAGGTGCAAAACGGCTCGCACCTGCTGGTGAACGCTGTCATGCGACTGGCGCGAGATGTGTTGAGCGTGCTTGCACTCGTGGCCTACCTGCTCTACCTCAACTGGAAACTGACGCTGGTGGTCGGCCTGATGTTTCCAGCGGTGATCGTCGTTGTGCGTGTGCTGTCCAAACGACTTTACCGGCTGACCAAAGAAAGTCAGCGCGCCACCGACGAATTGGCTTACGTGGTCGAAGAAAACGTCCTGGCGCACCGGGACGTGCGACTCCACGGGGCACAGACAGTGCAAGCCGGGCGTTTTCATCTGCTCAGCGTTTCACTTCGCAACCTGTCTATGAAGTCAACCGTCACGCATGCAGGCATGAGTGCACTGACGCAGCTGATGGCGGCCGCCGCGCTATCGGCCGTGATTTCGATTGCCTTGATTCAAAGTGCCCAGGGCGCCACCACAGTGGGCAGCTTTGTGGCTTTCATCACCGCCATGTTGCTCTTGATTGCGCCCATCAAAAGTCTGTCTGATGCGGCTACGCCGATCACGCGCGGCCTGGCTGCATTAGAGCGCGGCGTGCATCTGCTGGATTTGGTTGAGGACGAAAGCAGCGGCAGTTTCAAGCTGGTGCGGGCCTCAGGCGATATCCGCTTTGAAGGCGTCAGCCTGCGCTACAAAGACGATGCTGCAGCGGCGCTGGATGACATCAGCCTGCGCGTTCAACCTGGCGAGACGGTCGCCATAGTCGGCACCTCCGGCTCAGGGAAAAGCTCTTTGGTGAACTTGCTGCCGCGCTTCAGAGACCCTAATGCGGGCCAGATTCTGCTCGATGGTGTGCCCCTGCAAGACTGGAATCTGGGTTCATTGCGATCGCAAATTGCATTTGTCAGCCAGCACGTGGTGATGCTCAATGACTCCATTGCCTTCAATGTTGCACTCGGTAAGCAGGTAGACCGCCAGAAGGTGATGAGTTGCCTGCAAGCGGCCAACCTCGAAAAATTCATCGCTGAATTGCCGCAAGGCATAGACACTTTGTTGGGCCATAACGCCATGCAGTTGTCGGGGGGACAAAGGCAAAGACTGGCCATCGCTCGCGC
>JBIKHX010000126.1:0-6204 GCA_044361945.1 Polaromonas sp.
TTACTTCAGAGCGCACTCTTTGTAGTACGCATCTGCATGGTCTCTGAGCACCACACCCTTGTTACCAGCGCGGCCTGGCCGGATGCATCCTTGGCCACATCCACACGGTAGAAGTTGCGGATCGGGAACTGGTTGGTGTTGAACTTGAAAGGTCCGGCCACCGAGTTGAAGACGGATGACTTCAAAGCAGCGCGCAAGGTCTCTTTGTTATCGGCCCTGCCGCCGGTCTTGATCAGCGCAGCATGAATCAAAGACGCTGCGTCATAGCTTTGGGCCGCATACAAAGAAGGCACGCGGTTGTACTTTTTCTTGAAGTCGTCCACAAACTTTTTGTTTTGTGGATTATCCAGGTCAGCGCTGTAGGGCGAACCTGTCACCACGCCCAGGGCGATGTCTTTGAGCGCTGGCAAAGTCGTGCCGTCCACCGTAGACGTTGACAGCAGCGGCAGCTTGCCCAAGAGCCCGGCTTGCTGGTACTGCTTGACAAAATTCACGCCCATACCGCCAGGGTAGAACACGTAGATGGCGTCCGGCTTGGCCGCTTGCAACTGTGCGATTTCAGCCGAGTAGTCGGGTTGGTTGACCTGGGTGTAGACCTCGTCGAGCACCTGGCCTTTGTACATGCGCTTAAAACCAGACAAGGCGTCTTTGCCGGCCTGGTAGTTAGGCGCGAGCAGATAGACTTTTTTGTAGCCGGAGTCGGTGGCGTGCTGGCCCATGGACTCGTGCAGAGAGTCGTTGTTCCAGGACGTTGAGAAGAACAGCGGGCTGCAGCCTTTGCCGGTCAGGGGCGAGGGGCCGGCGTTGGAGCCAACCAGCAGCACACCTGCGTCGGTGATGGGCTTGTGGATGGCCATCATGACGTTGGAGAAAGTCACGCCGGTGATGATATTGACCTTGTCGCGCTCAATGAGTTTTTGCGCCAGTTGCACGCCCAGATCGGTCTTGAGCTGGTCGTCTTCTTTGATCACTTGAACAGTCGCGCCACCCAATTTGCCGCCGTTGTGTTCCACGCCGAGCATGAAAGCGTCGTACTGGTCCTGGCCCAAAGCACCGGCCGGGCCGGACAAAGTACCCAGAAAACCGATTTTTACTGTCTGCTGCGCCTGCGCAGACAAGCTGCAGGCTGCCAGACCTAAAACCACCACCAGGCTGTTCAACTTGAATTTCATAAATCCCCCCGTTGTAAAAAATACGCGTTAAAGAAGATAGCTTCGCAGAAAAATAGTTTAGGCATAAACATAATCCCGTCAATACCGGATAACCCGAGCCGGCCTAACTAGGCTGCACCCCCGCTGCCAGCGCCCGTGTCGCAGGCCTGGCATGCCTGGCATGCCAGGCCTGCCAGTCGCGGCCGGGATGTACTTCGCCGCAGGCCGGGCAGGTGCGCTCGAGCGCAGTGCACAGACTGCCCCCACTTCGATGACAAGCGCATATAGCAAGAAACCAACCTGAGCGTCAAGGGAGTGATGTTGTCACGCGCGGGATAGGCTGCTGTTTTGCTCAGTCATTTAGCCGCCTGTTAAGACGACCTGTAGAAGCCTTCAAATAATATCAATTGCCATTAAATCTTGAGGGGGAATAATTGCTTAGACCTTAGGTGCCAAAAGATACGATTAAGCTGCGTTAGATGCATGTTTTAAGCTACAACTACCTTGCCCGAACTGCTTGCAACCGTTGCAAAAGATCTTGTTGCATGTATTAAATTGAATTGCCAGCTTGGTAGTTTTATTCTTTTCTTATGAAGGAATCCCATGAGCGACTCTCCGTCAGATCTATCAACCAATAAGCCATACAAAGTAGATTTGTTAGAAGGTTATCGATACGCATGGTGTTCATGCGGATTGAGTAACTTTCAACCATTTTGTGACGGTTCGCACACCATGTCCAAAGAGGGTCTGAAACCGATTATATTCAACCAAACCAAAGATGAAACAGTATTTTTGTGCGGGTGTAAGAAAACCCTCAAAGGTCCACGCTGTGATGGCAGCCATAATTTAATTAAATAACAAAAATCCAAGGATTAAACAATTATGTTTGAACAAGAAGATGAATTAAATGCCGACCCCAACAAGTATGTAGTCATGGATTCCAATGCAATGACTTGGAAGAATACGAGTTGCAAAGGGTTTTCATACAAATTACTAGAGAAAGTGATTGACCCTCGTAAAGGTAGATCGACTTCGCTGATTAAGCTGGATCCGGGTACCACTTTACCAACTGAAACTCTGGATGAGCGTTGTGACCTTTTAGTCCTTGAGGGTACCTTACATGACGGACATTCACTGTACGGTGAACACACCTTCATTAGGAATCAACCGGGATACCTTCAGACCTTATCCAGCCAAACCGGGTGTGTTTTATATTTAAAACGTCGCAAACCAATTCGTAAGACTGATACTGATCGATCAGTGATAGATGCTAAAAATATTGAATGGAAACCTTACCCGGCACGTGGTGCAAGAGTACTTCACCTTTACCGTGATCAGCACGGTGTTGAGGCCGCGCGTTTGGTTGATGTCTATCCCGACAAGCAGATTCCTACCCATGACCATGCAATGGGCGACGAAACCTTTGTAGTCGGAGGAGTCATTATGGATGAGCACGGGAGCTACGGATCGGGCGTCTGGATTCGCACCCCTATTGGCATACCACACACCCCTTTTACCAAAAAAGATAATGTCATCATGCTCATACGTGATGGTGACATGGTTTGGTAGAAGAAGCTCTAAGATTCTCCATCAAGATCTGCACCCCAAAACTCAAATCCGCAACTAAATCAAAATCTACGAAGGTATGAAATGAAATCATTCAAAGGAATTTATTTTGGTAAGCTTGCAGCATTGATGCTGACTAGTTTTGTAGCAACTCAAGCTTGCGCCCAAGCATTTCCATCTAAACCGATCAAAATTATTGCACCGTTTTCGCCCGGTGGTTCTGTTGATTTAATGGCGCGCTATATATGTTTATCCTTTACGAAATCTTTTGGTCAAGAATGCGTTGTAGAAAATAAAGCTGGCGCCGGCGGAATAATCGGCATGTCCGCAATGCTCGCCGCTCCAGCGGATGGCCACACTTTGGCCATGATGCCGAGCAATCTTTCGATTATCCCTTCGCTCTATAACAAAGTTCCCTATGACACACTCAAGGACGTGGCCCCTATAGCGCTAGTTTCATCTACCCCACTAATGATTGGAACGCATCCCAGCGTACCCGCCAAATCATTTCAAGAACTGATCAGCTATATCCAGCAAAGTAAAGGAAAGGTTTCTTTTACGGCGTGTGGTTCAGCATCTCCCCAACACTTGGCTGGAGAAATGCTGGGCACTATAGCTTCCTTGAATTGGACACATATTCCCTACAAAGGATGTGCTGATGCTATGGTCGGCGTTATTTCTGGGGATATCCCTGTTTGGTTTAGTAACTATACGCACTTTGCCCCCCAAATCAAAGCGGGAAAGCTCAAGGGTTTTGCGATGCTTGGCGCAAATCGGACAAGCTTTGCACCTGAATATCCCACCGTTTCCGAGTCAGGATTTCCCGGGTTCGAAGCCTCCGTCTGGTACGGGCTTGTAGGTTCGTCAAAAATTCCTGCGTCTGTGATTTCCAGACTGAACGAGGAGGTCAACAAAGCTTTAAATTCACCTGACATGAAGGAGAAACTACGTCAGGGTGAGTACGAGCCTATTGGTGGATCGACTCAGAAATTTGGAGACGTCATCAAATCGGATCTCGTCAAATTTGAGGCCGTCATTAAAAAGGCCAACATAAAAGTGGAATGAAATGCAAAGTTGGCGCCTTGTTTTCCGGTGGTTTACTTGACCTGACCTGACCACGCCCGCTTAGGAGCACTTTGCAGGGCTTTAAGAGTTTGGCTTGCGCCGTCGTAGTGCCTTTAAAGCTCAACGACTTCAAAGTCAGCCTTGGCAACGCCGCAGTCTGGGCAGGCCCAGCTCGCAGGCACGTCGGCCCACAGTGTGCCGGCGGCAATGCCGTCTTCAGGCCGGCCGGCGGCCTCGTCATAGACAAAACCACACACGATGCAAATATAAGTTTTCATGAAAATTGACTGGCGATGAAAGTGCAGGCTCTGTGAGTCTGCAGTGAGCCCAAGATAGATCAATGTTGAGGGACAGTTTTAAATACTTGCAGATTTGTCCCGTGTCGCATGCCAGGCCTGCCAGTCGCGGCCGGGGTGTACTTCACCGCAGGACGGGCAGGTTCGCAGAGCCGGCGCTGCATTGTAAAAAACGCCAAAAACACGTGGCAGATCTTCCACGATGCTTTGCATCTGCAACTCCGAGCGGTGAACCAGCGTGCTGCAATGAGCGCAGTACCACTCAAAAGCATCGAGCACGCCGGCCGGACGCGATCGCTCCAGCACCATGCACAGGCTGCCCGGCTCCGGCCGCTGGGGTGAATGGCGCACATGCGGTGGCATCAAGAAGATGTCGCCCTCGTGCAAATCAATGCGCTCAAACTGACCCCGGTCTATCACCAGCAAATGGGCGCTGCCCTTGAACTGGTGAAAGTACTCTTCATAGGGGTCGTCATGAAAATCAGTTCGCTGGTTGGGCGCACCCACCACCGTGACGATCAGGTCGGTGTCTTGCCAGATCTGCTGGTTACCCACCGGGGGCTTGAGCAAATGCTGGTTGTCTTCAATCCACTTGGGGAAGTTGATGGGTTTGAGCATGGCGGACTCCTTGGGGGGTGTTGTCAGATCACGACCGTTGCAGTTTCATTGAGGATACATCGCACCACACTGTAGGCTGTCATGAGCGATGTACGCGGATTTTCCGGGTCAGGCAGGCCGACCAGGCGTGTGTTCATCAAGCCGCCTGCGCCCTCAGCCTCGATTTCATGCACGTTACCGCCAGCCAGGGGGTCGGCAATCATCTCGACGGTGGTGCCCTCAAAACCCAGACCCGCCAGCGCGACCGTGGCAGCCACATTGGCGTTGCGCGGGTATTGCAGCGCCGCCTCACGGGCAGAGCCGCGAAAAAACGTCACAGCTTCGGTCATGGCGGCCAGGTCGAGTTGCTGCTCAGCGGCACTGCCAGCCCAGGCCTGCGGCGGTTTGCGCGAGCGGTAGGTGACCTGTCGCAAGCCGGCCAGACGCGCCGCCGCCAGCCAGTCCACCCCGCCAATGGCACCGGCCGGCAGTAACAAACGTTGGCGGGCCGATCGCGCTGCGCTGACCAAAGCGGCTTCGCGTGCGGGTTCGGCCAGTGCGCCGATGGAAACCACCAGCAAATCGATGCCGGCTTGCAAGACCGTCACGCCATGCAGGTCGACCGCCTGATGTCCAGCGCATTCGACCACCAGGCCGGGCTGGCGTTGCAGCACTTGTGTCAGGCTGTCGACCAGCAAGGCCTCGGCTTGAGGCGCCAGCGCCAGCGCGGCCGCACGGTCGCGCACCAGGATGGCCACCACCTCGACCTGCCCGGCATGGGACAGCAACAAGCGATGAACCGCTTTGCCGATGGCACCGTAACCGAGCAAGGCAATTTTTTGTTTCATCACCATGCGCCCGTCAAACAGCAGTTTCCAAAATATGCGCCACAGCGCGCCGCGTCAGCACGGCCGCCAGATGCGCCCGGTACTCTGCCGAGGCATGGATATCGCCCAGCGCGATATCCGGCTGCAGTTTGCATTCTTGCAGAACCTGGGGCGCCATCTGCGCAGTCAAGGCACGCTCGGCATCGGCCCAGCGGTAAACGCCACTGCCCAGACCGGTCAGCGCCACGCGCACCTGCTTGCCCTGCTTGGCCACGGCCACACCGGTCAGGGCAAAGCGCGAGGCCGGCTGCTCGAACTTGAGGTAATGCGCTTGCTGCGTGCACGGAAACTGCACCCCCAGCACGAGCTCGTCAGGCGCCAGGGCGGTGCTGAAAAGGCCGGTGAAAAATTCTTCTGAGGGCAGTTGTCGGCGGTCGGTGAAGACAGTGCCGTTCAACGCCATCAGACCGGCAGGCCAGCAGGCCGCCGGGTCAGCGTTGGCGATAGAGCCGCCCAGCGTGCCGCGCTGTCGGATCTGCTGGTCGCCAATACCGCCGGCCAGTTGCGCCAGCATGGGCAGCAGTTGCTTGACCAGCGGCGACGCAGCCACGCTGGCATGGCTGCACATGGCGCCTATCCAGAGGCCGCCGCCCTGGGCCCGGATGCCACTCAGCTCGGGCAGGGCTTGCAAGTCAACCAGCA
>JBIKHX010000127.1:0-6172 GCA_044361945.1 Polaromonas sp.
GTGCGGGCGTTCGTCATGTGGCAGTCCATCAGAGCCGATCATGCTCAGCGGGTGTGCGATCACGCGCCGCACATCGTCTTCGCGCATCTGAAAGTAGCAGGCGCCGCCCGGCATGAGGCGCCGGCAGGCCTGTAGCTGGTCCACGCCCCATTCTTCGGCGATGTCGGCCATGTAGCGACCGGCCATCTCGGGGTGCGGGTCGCTGCGTGTGATGAGAATATCGATCACGCCGTCCACCAGATCCTCGCGCAGCAGGGTGGAACCAGCTCTGTAGGGGTAGACATCGGTGCCCACAGACTGACGTTTGCCCAGGCGCTCGAGCAGGGCCAGTGTTTCGATGGTGCGGCCCCAGTTGCGCGGACCGGCACATTTGTGGTGCGACATGATCCAGGTGGCCGGACCGGCTTGGGCGGTGTCTGCGGCTTCCTGCATGGAACTCAGGATGTCATCCATCTCGGTGCGGATATGCGTGACATACACACCGGCATGGCGGCCGAGCACGCGCACCAGCGCCTGCATCTCAGCCATGTCAGCGGCAAAGGCCGGCTGGTAAAAAAGCCCGGACGACAGACCCAGTGCGCCTTGCGCCAAAGCAGCTTCCAGCAGCTTGGCCATGACCTCGATTTCCCCTGCATTGGCAGCGCGGCTTAAATCTGCCATGGCCGTGGCCCGCAAGGTGGTGTGGCCGATCAACGCGCCTACGTTGACGGCAGGTGGGCTGTTGGCCAGCGCATTAGCGTAGTCGCTGAGTTGGGGGAAACGGAACTCAGTGGTGTGCAGCAAGTCCAGCGGCGACTCGGGTGCGGTGGTCACCAGCGGCACCAGTGACAAACCGCAGTTGCCTGTGATGACGGTGGTCACGCCTTGGGATAGTTTGGCGAGCATGGACGGGTCGCGCAGCACTTGCGCATCGTCATGCGTGTGCACGTCGATGAAGCCGGGAGCCAGCGTCAGGCCCTGGCCGTCGATCACTTCTTCAGCGCTGGCAGACAGTTCAGGGGCCATGCGGGCTATGCGGTCGCCACTTATCAGTACATCGGTTTGGCGCACGGGCGCGCCTGTGCCATCAACCACCTGGACGTGGCGCAGCAGGGTGCTTTTCATGAATCTGAATCTTTCTCAATCGAAGACCAGGCCCAGTCCACAGCGGGGTGTTGGTCAATGTCCTGGCCGTGGGCCTGCAAAACGGATCTGAATTGGCTGAGCTGGCGTGCTGCTTTAGGGCCCAGTGCCTTGAGCACCAGCACCATGAGCAGCTCAATCACCAGCAAATGAGCGATATAGGCTTCGGTACCCACGCGCATCACGGCATCCGGCGGCACGCTGACGCCGATCACCACGTCGGCCAGTTGCGCCAGCGGCGTGTCGGGCTGGGTGATCGCAATCACCGGCGCGCCTTGGGATTTGGCAAAGCCAATGGCTTCCAGCACAAAGGGCATGCGGCCCACATGCGAGATGGCCACAGCCACGCCGCCCGGGCCTAAAGTGGCGGCAGAAATCAATTGCAAATGCGCGTCATGAAATGCGTGTGCATTACGGCCGAGCCGGAACAGCCTGCCCTGCAAGTCACTGGCCATGAAGGCCGAGGTAGCGCCCACCGAGTAGCAGTCGATGCGCTGAGCACGGGCCAGCAGTTGAGCAGCTTTTTCGAGAGTTCCGGTTTGCAGTTGCTGCTGCAGGCCGGTAATTGACGCGGCCGCACCACCCAGGATTTTTTGCACGATATCGCCCGTGCTGTCTTTCAGGTTGACCGAACGATGCACCGGCGTGGCCCGTGCCAGGTCCTGGGCCAGCGCCAGTTTGAACTCTCGCACGCCCTCAAAGCCGAGTTGGCGTGCGGTGCGCATGATGGTGGGCGTGGACACCCGGGCTTGCGCGGCCAATGCGTCCACGCTCATAGACAGGGCGTTTTCGGGGTTTTGCAGCAGCACGGCGATCACCTGCTGCTGTGCCCGCGGCAGCGAGTCAGCGATGGTCTGCAGTCGTTGAAGCAAAGAGGGTTGCAATTGAGAAGCGCTCACTTGGATTTAAAAAT
Organism: Polaromonas sp.; assembly: GCA_044361945.1. Taxonomy (GTDB): domain Bacteria; phylum Pseudomonadota; class Gammaproteobacteria; order Burkholderiales; family Burkholderiaceae_C; genus Polaromonas. The sequence goes on from JBIKHX010000127.1 coordinate 2,036, forward strand.
TAACCGACACCGCATCGGTAACGAGGTAGCTGTCATTGACCACCGGCATCCAGCGCCATTTGTCAAAGGTGGTGCAAGGGTGTGAAATGCCACTGCCAAGCAGCCCGCCCACGATAGGTTGTTCATTTGCCGGGGCCTGTGCATCAAAGCGCAGGTAGGCGTGTTGATCGTTCAGCTCAGTGATGGTCCAGTGCGCTGGCACGGGTTGCGTCTGGCTGTCGCCCAGGCGGGCGTGCCATTGGGGCACGGGCAGGTCGAGGTCGTAAGAAACATCGCGTTTGCCCATGGTCAAAATGGCCAGACCGGGTTCGGGGCAGGACTGCACGATGCAAATGACTTCCAGGGCCGGGCGCAGGGTTTCGCGCAAATTGAGCCGCTCGCCGATGCATTGCAGGTGCCGACGGTATTGCACATGGTCATGCGTGAGGTAGCAGCCTGAGCGCAGGATGCCGCGCGTGGGGTGTTGCAGATGAGGGTGCAGGTGCTCGGCCACCAGGTCAAAAATAGCGGAGCCGCCGGCGGTCAGCAAGACTTCGTCGTTTTCAAACAGGTTTTCGGCTTCGCAGGCCAAAGCCAGTTGCTGCACGCGTTGCATCAGGGCTGCGACGCTTTGCCGGTCATGTTCATGGTTGCAGGTGGCCAGCGCGCCTTCGTAGCACTCGACGCCGGCCAGGCGCGTGGCTGCGCTTTGACGCACTGCACGCGCAAGTTCCAGGGCTTGTGCGTGCTCACGGCAGCCGGTGCGTTTGCCGGCAATGCCCAGTTCAAGCAGCACGGTAAAAACGGTGTCGGCTGAGCGAGCGGTGCGCCAGGCTTCAATCATGCGCAATTGCGCCAGTGAGTCCACTAAAAAGTAAATCTGCAGACCCGCGTGGTTTTTCAGCAGGGCGGCCAGGCTGTCAAGGTCGACGGCCTGCATGACCTGGTTGGCGATGATGATACGGCGCACGCCATGGCGTGCTCCCACCCCGGCCTGAAACACATTGGCAAAGCTGATGCCCCAGGCGCCGGCGGCGATCTGCCGGGCGTAGAGCTCGGGTGACATGGTGGTCTTGCCGTGGGGTGCGATGTCCAGGCCGCGGCTTTGGCAGAAGTCGCGCATCCAGCGCAGGTTGTGCTCGAGTGCCGAGTCCTTGAGGACGGCCAGTGGAAAAGACAGTGCCCCTTGCAGCAGGTTCCAGCCTTGCCGGCCGGCGTCTTTGAGCGCTATCGGCGGCAGATGTTGGGGGTAGCCTTTGCAGGCGGTGTCGAGTTGCATCATGGATTCCATTCAGTGTGGCGCAGGCAGGCCACCCAGCGGCCGGCCACAGTGGGCGTGAGTTCGGGCACCTGCTCAGCGCAGGCGGCAATGGCGTGCGGGCAGCGGGTGCGAAAAACACAGCCGGATGGCGGGTTCAGCGGGCTGGGCGGGTCGCCCTGCAAATTGACCTGCGGCGCAGCTTGCGTCGGGTCCGGAATCGGGGCGGCGGACAGCAGGGCCCGTGTGTAGGGATGTGCAGGCGCGTCAAACAGGGCGGCGGTGGGTGCGATTTCCATCACCCGCCCCAGGTACAAAACCACCACCCGGTCACACAGGTACTGCACCACATCGAGGTCGTGTGAGATGAACAGCAGGGTCAGCCCGAGTTGCTGGCGCAAGCCAATCAAGAGGTTGACGATTTGCGCCTGGATCGACATGTCCAGCGCTGACAGCGGCTCGTCGGCGACGATGAAGCGTGGCTCTGCGGCCAGTGCGCGGGCAATCCCGAGCCGCTGCTTTTGGCCGCCTGAAAACTCATGCGAAAAGCGGCTGGCGTGTTCGGGCTTGAGACCGACGATGTGCAGCAGCTCGGCGATGCGCGGCGCCCGGGCTGCGCCTGTGTGCAGGCCATGAGTTGACAGCACCTCCGCGAGCATGTCGCCGGCGCGCTGGCGCGGGTTCAGGCTGGGGTCTTGAAACACCATTTGCACCTGGCGGCGCAAGGGGCGCATTTGGGCCTGGCTCAAGCCCATCAGTTCCTGGCCTTCAAATTGAACCGAACCGCCGCTGGCTTTGATGAGCTGGATCAGTGCGCGGCCCAAGGTGCTTTTGCCCGAACCCGATTCGCCCACCAGACCCAGCACTTCACCCGGCGCAATGTCAAAGCTCACGCCGCGCACGGCGCGCACGCGCTGCGCACCACGACCAAACTCGACCGAGAGATCCTGAATGCGAACCATGGGTGTCGTCATGGCTGGCTTTCGAGGTGGCACAGACGCGCGTGGGCCGGCGTGCCCAGCCAGGGCGGCGCTTGCCGCTGGCAGGCGGGCAGGCTGACGCTGCAGCGATCGGCAAAGCTGCACCCAGACCCCAGCCGGTTCATGGCCGGTGCCTGACCGGGAATGTCTTGCAGCGCCACCGCCTGACCGCTCTGGCGGGCCAGCTGGCGTGCGCGGCCCGGCAGGCAGGCCAGCAGACCTTGCGTGTAAGGGTGGGCCGGCTTGGCAAAGAGTTCATGCACGCCGGCCTGCTCGACCACCTGACCGGCGTACATGACGGCCACGCGCTCGGCGTGGTGGGCCACCACGCCCAGGTTGTGCGTGATGAACAGCATGCTCATGCCGGTGTCTTTTTGCAGGCGCGACATCAGCGCCAGAATCTGCGCTTGAATCGTCACGTCGAGGGCGGTGGTGGGTTCGTCGGCAATGAGCACGCGCGGCTCGCAGACCATGGCCATGGCAATCATCACGCGCTGACGCATGCCGCCCGAGAGCTGGTGCGGGTACTCGTCCAGGCGCTGGCGTGCGGCTGGCATTTCAACTTGCTCGAGCGCGCGCAGCGCCTGCGCACGCGCAGCTTTGGCGTCCAGGCCCAGATGCAGGCGCACAGACTCGGCGATCTGCTCGCCCACCGGCAACACCGGGTTCAGGCAGGTCATGGGTTCCTGAAAAATCATGGCGATCTGGTGGCCGCGCAGCTGGCGCATGTGCTCGTCGCTCACTTGCAGCATGTCGTGTTGTTGACCCTGAGCATCGGTCAGCAGAGCTTCACCGGTGCATTCCCAGCGGGCGTTGCGCGCCAGCAAGCGCATGAGGCTCAGGGCGGTGAGTGATTTGCCGCTACCGGACTCGCCCACCAGGGCCAGAGTTTGTCCGTCATGCAGGTCAAAGCTGACACCCCGCACCAGCGGCAGCGGGCCATCGCCTTGCAGCAGACGGGTGTGCAGGTTGCGCACTTGCAGGCGGGGCAGCAGCGCGGTCATTGCGTTCCTTTGAGGCGGGGGTCGAGCAGGTCGCGCACGCCATCGCCCAAAATTTGCAGCGACAGGGCTGTCAGCACAATCGCCATGCCGGGGAAAAACAGGGTCCAGAACGCCCGGTCGGCGTACTGCGTGCTGGCTGCCACCATCGTGCCCCAGGTGGGTATTTCAGCGCCCACGCCAACACCCAGAAAGGACAAGCCGGCTTCGGCCAGCAAGGCATAGGCAAAGATAAAACTCAGCTGCACAAGAATAGGTGACATCAGGTTGGGCAGGATATGCACGCTGAGCAGCCGCGGTGTGCTCACGCCCACGGCGCGGGCTGCCTCGACATAGGGCAACTCGCGTATCACCAGCGTGGAGGCGCGCACCACGCGGGCCACGCGCGGTGTGTAGACGATCGTCAAAGCCAGCACCACATTGGTCGGGCTGGCGCCCAGAATGGACACCAGCGCGATGCCCAGCAGGATGTCGGGAAAAGCCATCATGGCGTCCACGCAGCGCATCAGCGGCGCATCGAGGCGCTTGAAAAAACCGGCCAGCAGCCCGAGGAGCGTGCCGAAAAAAGCCGCTAGCAGGGCGGTACCGGCGCCAATGGCCAGCGAGTAGCGGGCACCATAAAAAATACGGCTGGTGATGTCGCGGCCCAGCTCGTCGGTGCCGCTCCAGTGGCTCCAGTTCGGCGCACGCAGGCGCTGGCTGACTTTCATGGCCATCGGGTCGTGCGGCAAGACCCACTGGCTGATGGCGGCCATGAGCAGCATCAGCGCCAGCAACACCAGCGCAATCAACACCACCCGCCGGGCAAACAGGGTTTTGAGAAGCAAGCGCCATTCAGCCATGACGAACCCGGGGATCGACAAAAACGTAAAGCACGTCGATGGTGAAATTGATGATCACATAAATGCCGGCGATCACC
>JBIKHX010000128.1:0-6168 GCA_044361945.1 Polaromonas sp.
ATGGCCGGCTGCGGACGGGCTGTAACCATAGACCGTTGCACCCGCGGCCAATCCAGCCATGACGCCGGTGACCGTGTCTTCGACCACCGCGCAGTGCTGCGGCGCCACCCCCAGGGCCGCCGCCGCAGCCAGGTAAACGTCGGGGGCCGGCTTGGTGCGCGGCATTTCATGGCCGCTGAAGATAAAGCCCTCGAAGTAAGGCATAAACCCGCATTTTTTCAGCTGCAATTCCACCTTGAAGCGGTCGGCGCCGGATGCGCAGGCAATCCGGCCGGCGTACTTGGTATGTATTTGCTTAACTGCGGCCAGGGCGTTGTCAATTGGCTGCAAACTGCTGACCAAGCCCTGGTTGCGCCGCTCGCGAAAGCTGGCCATCCAGACTTCTGTCAGGGGCCGGCCGGTGTGCGACTCGATGATGTGGCGCTCGTCATGCACCGACTTACCGACAAAATGCGCCATGCATTGGGCCAGAGTCAGCTGCCAGCCGGACTCTTCGAGCATGTCGCGCAAGACCCCGTTGGTGATGGCTTCGCTGTCCACCAGCACGCCATCGCAATCAAATAAAACCGCTTGGAATTTCATGCCATGATGATAAAGGCAAGGCTTGCGCCGGCTGCTCGGGGTGGCGGCATGCTCAGATTTGATCGCCATCCACATAAAACCAGCGCCCGCCTTCGTGCACAAAGCGGCTGCGCTCATGCAGGCGCACGGCCTTGCCGGCTACGCGCATGCGCGCTACAAACTCGACTTCAGCAGCAGCCGGCCCGGTGCTTACGTGAGCGCGCACTTCCAGCCCAAGCCAACGGGCATGAGGCTCGAAGCTCAGCGTGGCCGGCCGTGTGCGGGCGTGCCAGGTGGCCAGCAGGTAGCTGGCGCGCTCCAGCACAAAGGCGCTGTAGCGCGAGCGCATCAGGCTGGGCGCGTCCGGCGCGGGCCGGTGTTCGAAGTCACTAAGGTAAGGGCCGCAGCAGTCGGCCAGCTTGAGCGGCTGGCCTGGCTTGGCCTCTCGCCCGCAGGGACAAGCTGCGCTGGCGGCCCGGGCCACGCGGCTCAGGCCTTGCCGGCCGGCCGGCTGGCGGCCTTGTGTTCTTCCAGGGTCTGCACCGGCGCACCTTGGGCACACCAGTCGGCAAAGCCGCCGTCGATGTGCGCCACATTGGTCATGCCCATGTCTTGCAGCGCCTTGGCCGCCAGCGCGCTGCGCCAGCCGGCGCCACAAAACAGCACAAACTGGCGGCTTTCATCGCCAAACACCGGTTTGAAATAAGGCGAAGCCGGGTCCACCCAAAACTCCAGCATGCCGCGCGGCGCCAGCAGAGCGCCGGGCACAGTGCCGCCACGCTCGAGCTCGCGCGGGTCACGGATGTCGACAATCTGCAAGTCAGCGCTGCCCATGCGCGCCTGCACTTGCGCCACACTCAGGGTGGTGACCTCGGCCATGGCTTCGTCGACGAGCTGGCGGAATCCTTTGGTAATCGGCATGGGGTTCCTAGGCGAATTGGCGGGGGTGGGTTGGGGATTGCATGCTGTATTTTGACTAATACAGCTTACACATGAGCGGCCGACTGAAGCACTTCAGTCGCCCATTGATTGAGGCTTTTTCCTGAAGCTTGTGCGGCCACCAAAGCTGCACCATGAATTTCAGGAGAGACGCGGAGCATTAATTTGCCTGAAGCAGGCTTTTCTGGCTTGACCCCTTGTTCTTTGCAATCGTTCAGGAAGTCCTCGATTGCCACTTCGAACTCATGGCGAAGATCGGCGACTGTTTCGCCGTGGAAGCTGATGATGCTGCGCAGACCCAGAACGCGGCCAACAAAGATGTTGTCGCGCTCGTCGAACTCAATGCGAGCTGTATAGCCTTTGTGGTTCATGGTGTTCATGGTTGTTCTCCGATTCGCTCAAGCAACTCCCGGATTTCTTCGACTTGGTAGCGTTTGGCCTCTTTGCCTGGGTGAGGGCGATGGCAGCGCCACTGCTCTCCCTTGATGCTTATTTTCACGCGTGAGCCTTCCCGCTCATGCACTTGGCCACCGAGTGCCACCAACAGCGCTTCGATATCGCTGAACACAATCGAAGGCGATGTGGGCTTCGTAAAGACAGCCCGCAGCGTTTTGCTGTGTTTTGTGTTCACTGGGTAATGCTAGCAATTAATGAAAGCGCGCGCAAGCATAGAGTGCTAGCAACTCTTTCCGCAATTCTCTTTAAAGAATATTTGTAAATTGGTATTGCACTTCCCAGTTAACGTACATCTTAACGTGGTTTCAAATAGTAAAAGTATCATTCGGACCCTCTGCCCCAATATCTTTAATAGTTAAATATTAATTTTGTAAATTTGTTAAATTTATATGTCTGTATGTTCAATTTTTGAAGTCTGCTTCATAGGGTGTCGACCAATGTATTCAGGCTTGGCGAAGGTGGTGATTTTCACCAAAAATGTTGACGCGGAGAACCAAATTTTGATTAACCACAAATGTATCTCCGGAGCACTGAGCCGCCACTTTTGCCAAACCCGTATTATAAGCTTATCCACATATACAGGATTGTCATCATTTAGGTAAGAATCTTTATCTATTGTTTAATTGTCTAATATCGTCAATAAAAAATTTTGGCGAATGTCCTTTTGTCCATTTTTCAAGAAAAAAACTATCAATAATACCTGCTACTCCACCTATTAAAGCCCCTGCCATTGGGATAAAACCTAATCCGGTCGTTATAATAAATCGAAGTATTTTAATAGGTGTTAAATTCACTTTAGGAGATTCTTGTATAAGTTTAATAAATTCTTTAGCAATTTGTTTTTCATCTCCGCTACAATTTTTATGAAACCACTCTCTAAACTCCGCCCCACTTTTGGACATCTTTAATTCCAAAAGGTCTGAATATTTAATTTGTTTGGAAAGTACCAACTCACCAAAGTCAGGAATATCGGCTATTTCTTTTAAGCTAGTCATTGCACTTGTATTATTATTTATTACTATTTCTCTGCTAAATTTTGCTTTGAGCATATGGCCGACAGGATTTGATGTAGTCATGTCAGTACAGTTTGTAAATTCTAGTAATTTTAATTCGAGATTAGTGTTAATCAATAGCAGATAATTATCAATTTCATCACCAGTCCATGTATTTGTGTCTTTGCCACCATAGGTACGCACCTGATTCGGCGCAATGCCAATTAAATTATTTAAATCTTTATTTCTTAGGGCAAAAAAGTTTTGCAATTGTTCACTGCTTAATATCATTGTACGTTTCCGATTTTATTGTTTCAGCAATTTCATCAATGTCAATTTCAATAGAATTGTCAATTATCTTTTGATACAATTTTTTGTCTTTGGGTTTCGTATTTAAACCATTCATTGCCCAATTAACTGCATAATCTAGGTCAGAACAAAAAGCTTGCGGTTGTGATTTAGCCATATCAGTAAACATTGTATATGGGGTAATACCAATGCCATTACCAACATAACTCAGTCCTCCTTTAACTCTTACAAATTTTAATGTTCCACATGATAGAAGTTCCTGAATAGAATCTTCACCTAAAACACCTAATAGAATAGTAAGTGATAAATAATCTTGAGTTGGGATATAAACCTCTTCATATAATAAAGTGTTTTCTATAAAATTGCTGAATTGAGGTTTTCCTCGTGATAGAAAATTTTGGTAGCGTTCGTTTGCGTCTCCGAAATTCCATATAGACCACATGTTGGCAGCTACAATTTTTCTTTTATCAGTGTTAGTATTACTCATCTAATTTAGTCGTTGAATTAAAAATGTAATTTTCTAAATGCTTGCATTAATAAAGGTTTAACGGTTGCGCTAACCGGGCAAAGACGGCAGGACGCAAGGCATGAACTGCGAATAATGCATTAGGGCTTGCTTTTGGCGATGCCTTACGTGAAGTCCAGCGGTGCGTGTCACCTGAGCGCGTCCGTTGGACAGGCAAGTTAGACTTAGATGCCTTAAGGCGCTCAGCCAGCCAAACTTTAATCACAGATTGCCTAGTTACCCCATGCATGCTGGCTTCACGATCTAGTGAGTCAATCATCCGGATCAGCCTTAGTTGGGTTTACGATAAAAGTACTATATCTTGTGTTCGTAAAACTGCAAGCCCGAATTGGGCGCATTCTTTAGTTTACGGAATGGCCGCAATGGCTAGTCACTAGCTTCCCATAGGGCAAGCTAGCGCGGCACAGGGCCTGAGGACGGTGGATTAGATAAGCTCTACAGCGAGGGCCGTGCCTTCGCCGCCGCCAATGCACAAGGTGGCCACGCCACGCTTGAGGCCGCGCGCTTTGAGCGCGTACAGCAGCGTGACGATGATGCGTGCGCCGCTGGCGCCTATCGGGTGGCCGAGCGCGCAGGCGCCGCCGTTGACGTTGACGATGTCGTGGCTGATGCCCAGCTCTTTCATGGCGGCCATGGGCACCACGGCAAAGGCTTCGTTGACTTCCCACAGGTCCACGTCTTTGACGCTCCAACCGATATTCTTGAGCAGATTTTGCACCGCGCCCACCGGGGCGGTGGTGAACCACTCGGGGGCCTGCGCAAAAGTAGCGTGGCCGACGATGCGGGCGATGGGCTTGGCGCCCAGCGCTTTGGCGGTGGATGCGCGCGCCAGCACCAGGGCGGCGGCGCCGTCGTTGATGGACGAGCTGGAGGCGGCGGTGATGGTGCCGTCTTTCTTGAAGGCCGGCTTGAGGCTGCTGATTTTGTCGAGCTTGACCTTGCCCGGACCTTCGTCGATGGCGACGACAACTTCGCCGCTGCGTGTCTTGACGGTGACGGGCGTGATCTCTGCCTTGAAGGCGCCGGACTCGGTGGCGGCCTTGGCGCGTTGCACGCTGGCAATGGCAAAGGCATCTTGCGCTTCGCGGGTGAACTGGTATTTGTCAGCGCACTGCTCGCCAAAGGTACCCATGGCGCGGCCCGGCTCGTACGCGTCTTCGAGGCCGTCAAGCATCATGTGGTCATAAATGCGGTCGTGGCCGATGCGGATGCCGCTGCGGCCTTTGAGCAAGAGGTGCGGTGCGTTGGTCATGCTCTCCATGCCGCCGGAGACCATCAGGTCGCGGCTGCCCGCCACCAACTGGTCGTGCGCCAGCATGGTGGCTTCCATTCCAGAGCCGCACATTTTGGACAGGGTGACAGCGCCGGTGCTGGCCGGCAAGCCACCCTTAAAGCCCGCCTGACGCGCAGGCGCCTGACCCTGGCCGGCCATGAGGCAGTTGCCAAACAGCACTTCGTCAATTTTGTCGGCCGCGACACCGGCGCGCTCAACAGCGGCGCGGATGGCTGCGCCACCCAAGTCGTGTGCAGCCAGGCTGGCGAAGTCGCCCTGAAAGCCGCCCATGGGGGTGCGCGCAGCGCCTAGGATGACGATGGATTCAGACATGGAAACTCCCTGAAAAAATAATCTGCCGTTCAGTGCCGCTTGGCCTGCCCCACGCCTTGAATAGCCGCCTTATAGACCGCCTCCAGACTGTCGTTGCCGGTGATGGTGATGCCCATGTCTTTGAGCAAGCCGTCGTGAATGCCGTACACCCAGCCATGCAAGGCCACCACCTGGCCGCGCAGCCAGGCGTCTTGCAAGACCGTGCTTTGGGCGACGTTGACCACTTGCTCGATGGCGTTGAGCTCGACCAGAGCGTCGCAACGCCGCTCTTCAGCGATGCCCTCGAGCAAGTCGCGGTGCAAGTCGCGCACGTCTTGAATATGGCGTAGCCAGTTATCTGCCAGGCCGATGCGCGCGCCTTCCAGCGCTGCGCGCACGCCCGAGCAACCGTAGTGGCCGACCACCATGAGATGCTCGACCTTCAAACGCTCGACGGCGAACTGGATGGTAGACAGGGCGTTCAGGTCTGAGTGCACCACCACGTTGGCCACGTTGCGGTGAACGAAAACCTCGCCGGGCTCCAGGCCGGTGATCTGGTTGGCCGGCACGCGGCTGTCAGAGCAGCCTATCCACATGTACTTGGGCGTTTGCTGCTGCACCAGGCTGGTAAAAAAGCCGGGGCGCTCAGCCTCCATTTGCGCTGCCCAGGCGCGGTTATGGACAAAAAGGTCAGAGATGGATGTGGTCATGGTTTTTATTTTCGCCCGTCATGCAAGGCGGGTGCATCAAAGGGTTTCTGCAAACAGCTCGCGGCCTATGAGCATGCGGCGGATTTCGCT
>JBIKHX010000303.1:0-3375 GCA_044361945.1 Polaromonas sp.
TGTCCTTGGGCCGCGTGCAAGATGGGCAGCTGGAGTGCGCCTACCACGGCTGGCAGTTCGACGGCGCCGGTCAATGCCGCGGGATTCCGGCTTTGCCGGACTTCACACCGCCGGCCGGCCACCGCGCCTGCACCCATGAGGCGCGTGAAGCCTACGGCCTGGTCTGGGTGCGGCTGGCGCCCGGTGAGCAGGCTTTGCCGGTGTTTGCCGCTGAGGCTGACGCGCGACTGCGCAAAGTCAACTGCGGCCCCTACCTGGTGAACAGCAGCGCGCCACGCGTGGTGGAGAATTTTCTGGATCTGGCGCATTTCGGTTTTGTCCACGAAGGCTGGCTGGGCAGCCGCGATGCCACCAGCGTGCCCGCTTACGAGGTGCAGATGACGCCCACCGGCGTGCTGGCCACGGGCTGCAAGGCTGTACAGCCGCGCTCGTCGGTGCATGCCACGGCCAGCGCCATGGTCGAGTACAGCTACGAAGTGATCGGTCCCTACACCGCCGTGCTGACCAAGGTGCCCGAGGCGGGCAGCGCGGCGATTGCTGATTTGCGTGAGTCGATCGCCTTGTTCGCCTGCCCGGTGACGCCTGAGAGCTGCGAGGTGTGGATACGGATGGCGATGAACGATTTTGACTCGCCCGACCACAAGCTGACGGATTTCCAGGACACGATTTTTGGCCAGGACAAACCGGTGCTCGAATCGCAGCGGCCCAAGCGCTTGCCGCTGACTGCCGGTGCCGAGCTGCATTGCGCCGCCGACAAGACCGCTGTGATGTACCGCCGGCACCTGAAGGAAGCCGGCATCACGTTTGGAGTTTGCTGATGTTCAAAGTCCCTGCGGTGGCCGCCGAGCGCCTGCCCGAATTGCTTCGGTGCATGCCCAAGGCAGAGCTGCATATTCATATCGAAGGCTCGCTCGAGCCCGAGCTGATCTTTGCGCTGGCTAAGCGCAACGGCCTTAGCCTGCCGTATGCCGATGTTGAGGCGCTGCGCCGCGCTTATGCTTTTACCAACTTGCAAAGTTTTTTGGATATTTACTACGCCGGCGCCAGCGTGCTGCTGACCGAGCAAGACTTTTACGACATGGCGCGCGCTTACTTTGTGCGCGCCGCGCAAGACGGCGTACTGCACGCTGAGCTGTTCTTTGACCCTCAAACCCACACGGCGCGCGGCGTGGCCATGGCCACGGTGGTGAAGGGTTTGCACCGCGCCTGTGTTGATGCCCATGCCGAGCTGGGCGTGAGTGCTTTGCTGATCATGTGTTTTTTGCGGCACCTGAGCGAAGAAGATGCTTTTGCTACGTTAGAGCAGGCGCTGCTGTTTCGCGAGCACATCGTCGGCATCGGCCTGGACTCGGGTGAAGTCGGCAATCCGCCTGAAAAATTCTCGCGGGTGTTTGCGCGTTGCCGCCAACTCGGCTTTAGGCTGGTGGCGCATGCGGGCGAAGAGGGGCCGCCGGCCTATGTGTGGACGGCGCTCAACGAGCTCAAAGTTGAGCGCATTGACCATGGCGTGCAGTCCACGCATGACGCTGCGCTGCTGCAGCGGCTGGCGCAAGACCGGATAGCCTTGACGGTGTGCCCGCTGTCCAACCTCAAGCTCTGCGTGTACCCCGATCTGGCAAGCCACACGCTCGGCCAGCTCTTGGATGCCGGCATTGCCGCCACCGTCAACTCGGACGACCCGGCTTACTTTGGCGGCTACATGAATGAGAACTTCACGCAGACTTTTGCGGCATTGCCGCTGAACGCCACCCACGCCTACCTGCTGGCGCGTAACAGTTTTGAGGCCAGCTTTATTGACGCTTCGGCCAAGCAGATCTTCATCGACAAGTTGGACGAAACTTTTGAAAACTTTCGCTGATGGGCGCTGACACCCAAAGCCCCGGCCCGTGGGCGATTGCCTTGGCGGGCATGGCGTCGCTGGGCGTGGCCATGGGCATTGGCCGCTTTGCCTTTACGCCTATCTTGCCCATGATGCTGGCCGACGGCGTGCTCGATCTGCCGGCGGCAAGCTGGCTGGCCAGTGCCAACTACCTGGGTTATTTGGTTGGTGCGCTGCTTTGTATGTTGCAGCCCTGGCTGTGGACGCGCTTTCCAAGCCTGCCGTCCTTGGCTTTTTCGCAGCTGGTGCGCGGCGGCCTGCTGATGACCGGGGTGCTCACGCTGGCCATGGGCTGGCTGGAGGCGCCGGCTTGGCCGCTGCTGCGGTTTTTAGCGGGCGTCACCAGCGGGGTGGTGTTTGTCTACACCTCGGGCTGGTGCTTGTCGCGGCTGGCCAGCTTGGGTGTGCCAGCCATGGGCGGCTTTATTTACATGGGGCCTGGCGCGGGCATTGTGTTGAGCGGCTTGGCCGCCAGCGGCATGGTCGCGGAGCGCTGGACAGCAGCCGGCGCCTGGCTGGTGTTTGGCGCGCTGGCTTTTGTGCTGAGCGCGCTGGCATGGCGCTTTTTGCAAGGCGGCACTGAGCGCCTGCAGCCGCTGGCCTCCCGCAGCCCTGAACAGTTTGGACAAGTCCCGACAGACCCACCAAATTCACAAGCCGGCCACGGCGCTTCTGAAATGCTGCTGCTGACACTGGCCTACGGGCTGGCGGGTTTCGGCTACATCATCACCGCGACATTTTTGCCGGTGATTGCGCGCAGTGCCTTGCCCGGCTCTCACTGGCTGGACTTGTTCTGGCCCTTGTTTGGCGCCGGTGTGATGCTGGGGGCCTGGGGTGCCACGCGCCTGCGCTCGGTCGCCGACTTCCGCTGGCTGCTGCTGGGCGGGTATTTGGTTCAGGCGCTGGCGATTGCCATCAGCCTGTGGAGCCCGAGCCTGGCTGGCTTTGCCATCAGCAGTTTGCTCTTGGGTATACCTTTCACAGCCATCACTTTTTTTGCCATGCAGGAGGTGCGACGCCTTCAGCCTGACAGCGCCTCGAGCTTCATCGGCTTGATGACCGCTACCTACGGCATCGGCCAGATCCTCGGGCCGCCGCTCACCGCTTGGTTGCTGCAAGCCCAGCGTTCGTCGGGCGATGCGTTCATGTTGGCGCTGGAAATTGCTGCCGCGGCATTGCTCTTGGGTGCGGCGCTGTATGCCTTGTTGGTGCGGGCGTACCCGCTTGCACGACCTGTGTCTCGTTAGAATACACAGCTCTTGCGTGCCGTCACGGCGCGCAAGAGCCTTCTTTTTACCGTGGCCATGTAGAGGACTACCATGTATAAAAACCTCGCAGCCGCGTTCGCGGCCGCCTGTTTTATTTCCCCCGTTTTTTCACAAACGACGCCTGCAGCTGTTGCGCCTTTGAAAATCGGCTTTGTGTATGTCACGCCCGTCACCGATGCCGGTTGGGTGCGCCAGCATGAAAACGGCCGGCAGGCGGTGCAAGCTGCG
>JBIKHX010000016.1:0-15071 GCA_044361945.1 Polaromonas sp.
CAGCTTTGTTGAGAACGTGCCTGAAGGCCCGGACGCCGAGCGCGTTATCCGTGACCTGGCGCAGCAGGGCCACAAGCTGATCTTTACGCCCAGCTTTGGCTACATGGAGCCCACGCTCAAGGTGGCCAAAGATTTCCCGGACGTGAAATTTGAGTCGGTCACCGGTTATAAAACCAGCGCCAATGTGGCTACCGTCAACGCGCGTTATTACGAGGGCCGTTACCTCGCAGGCATCGCGGCCGCGCGCATGAGCAAAACCCAGGTTGCCGGCTATGTGGCGGGCTTTCCAATTCCAGAAGTGCTGCAAGGCATCAACGCTTTTGCGCTGGGCATGCGCTCAGTGAACCCGCGTGCAGAAGTCAAAGTGATTTGGCTCAACGCCTGGTTTGACCCGCCGCGTGAGCGTGATGCGGCCATGACCTTGTTCAACCAGAACGCGGATGTGCTGGCCTTTCACACCGCTTCCAATGCCGTGATGACGGCCGCCCAAGAGCGCGGCAAGCTGGCTGTGGCCTACCACTCTGACATGCGCGGTGTGGCGCCCGACGCGCAAATTCTGGCCGTGACCCACCAGTGGGGCGACTACTACACCCGCCGAGCCCGGGAAGTGCTGGCCGGCACCTGGACCAGCGGCAATGTCTGGGGCGGCGTCAAAGAGGGCATGGTGCGTGTGGGCGACTTCGGCACCAAGGCGCCTGCGGCCGTGCAGCAAGAAGTGCTGGCCCGCCAGAAAGACATGGCCGCCGGCAAACTGCAGCCCTTCGCTGCGGGCAAAGCCCCTGTTTTAAACATCTCCGGCGCGGTGGTGATCGCCGCTGGCTCCGCCCTGACTGACGCACAGATTCTGGGTATGAACTTCCTGGTGCAAGGCGTGCAAGGCAGCCTCCCCAAATAGTTAATAGGGGTCAGAACCCATTTATCGCCCCGTCTTGCAGCGCCACGGCTGAACTGCGCTAACCTTGAAGCCATGAAAGCCTACCGCGCAGCCATTCTCCGTTTTGCCGATGACCATGCTGCCGTTTATGAAGAAGACGGCTTGCTGGTGGTGGCGCCTGACGCCAGCGGTCGCCAGCGTGTACAGGCCGTAGGGCCCTGGCGCGAATTGGCGCCGCAGTATGCGCAGCTGAAGGTGGAGCATTTGCCCGGCCGCATTCTGGCGCCCGGCTTTGTGGACATGCACATTCACTGCCCGCAGGTGGACGTGATCGGCTCGCCTGCCGACGGCTTGCTGCCCTGGCTGGAGAACTACACATTCCCGCAGGAAAGCCGCTTTGCCGACCCGGCGCACGCGGCCGAGGTGGCTGGTTTCTTTTTGGACGAACTCGCGCGCAATGGCGTGACCACTGCGCTGGCCTTTGCCACTTCGCACCCGGCGTCTGTGAATGCCCTGTTGGAGGCCGCTAAGGCGCGCAGCCTGCGCCTGATCACCGGCAAATGCCTGATGGACCGGCACGCGCCCGACGGCGTGCGCGACGAGACCGAGCAAAGCCTGATCGACACCGAGACGCTGATTCAGCGCTGGCATGGCCAGGGGCGCTTGGGTTATGCCATCACGCCGCGTTTTGCGCCCAGCTGCTCTGATGCACAAATGCGCGGCGCCGGCGAACTCGCCGCCAAGTATCCGGACGTCTGGGTGCAGTCGCATGTGGCCGAAAACCACGATGAAATCGCCTGGGTGCGCTCGCTTTACCCTGAGGCGCGCAGCTACCTGGCGGTGTACGAGCAGTTCGGGCTCTTGCGCCCGCGCAGTGTTTACGCGCATTGCATTCACTTTGATGACACCGACCGAGAACTGATGCGCGCCAGCGGCGCCGCGGCCGCCATCAGCCCGACCAGCAATCTCTTTTTGGGTAGCGGCTTTTTTGACTACGAAGGCGCAGACCGCGTCGGCTTTGCCTACGGCCTGGCCAGCGACGTGGGCGGCGGCACCAGCTTCAGCCCCTTTCACACCATGCTGGCAGCCTATTACGTGGGACGCGAAGGCCACAGCAAAACCGGCCTGTCGATCAAGCCGCAGCAACTGTGGTGGCAACACACAGCAGGTGCGGCAAAGGCGCTGGGCCTGGGCGGCGTGGTGGGCAATTTGCAGCCGGGCTGCGAGGCCGATTTTGTGGTGCTCAACCCCGCGGCCACGCCGCTGCTGGCACGCA
The DNA here is from genome assembly GCA_044361945.1 of Polaromonas sp. Taxonomy (GTDB): domain Bacteria; phylum Pseudomonadota; class Gammaproteobacteria; order Burkholderiales; family Burkholderiaceae_C; genus Polaromonas. The sequence continues at coordinate 2,151 of JBIKHX010000016.1, forward strand.
AGACCGCGCAGGCCGGCAGCCTGGACGAGTTGCTGTTCGCCATGATCGTGCTGGGCGACGACCGGCTGATCGAGCGCACGGTGGTTTCGCAGGCACTGGCCGAGCTGCCTACAATTGGCGCCACCAACGACTCCCCCACCTGAGCACCGCATCATGAGCATCAAAAGCGACAAATGGATACGCCGCATGGCCGAGACGACCGGCATGATCGAGCCCTTTGAGCCCGGTCAAATCCGGCAAGCGGCCGGCGGCCAGAAGATCATCAGTTACGGCACCAGCAGCTATGGCTATGACATCCGCTGCGCGCCCGAGTTCAAGGTGTTTACCAACATCCACAGCACGGTGGTGGACCCGAAAAACTTCGACGAAAAAAGCTTTGTTGATTTCCACGGCGACAGCTGCATCATTCCGCCCAACAGCTTTGCGCTGGCGCGCACGCTCGAATATTTCCGCATTCCGCGCAACGTGCTAACCATCTGCCTGGGCAAAAGCACCTACGCGCGCTGCGGCATCATCGTCAACGTCACACCCTTTGAGCCCGAATGGGAGGGTTATGTGACGCTGGAGTTTTCCAACACCACACCACTGCCGGCGCGCATTTACGCGGGTGAAGGCTGCGCGCAGGTACTGTTTTTTGAAAGCGACCCGGACGACGTCTGTGAGGTCAGCTACAAAGACCGCGGCGGCAAGTACCAGGGCCAGACCGGCGTCACGCTGCCCCGGGCCTGAATCGGGCAGGCAAGGCCAACCATGAAGCTGAGCCGGCTGTTTCAGCCACGCAATCCGCTGTTTTGGATCATGCTGAGCTTGAATGCTTTGTCCATGGTCATCGGCTGGCTCTTACATCACCGGCCCTTGAACACCTTGGGCATGTTGGTTTTGGGTGGTTTTGCGTTGAGCAACGCCATCTTGGGCACCTGGTTGGCCTGGCGCCTTGTCAAGCAGCCGCCGGACGGTGCGGCAGAGCCCTGAAAACCAGCCTAAAACCCTCGCCCCGGTGGCTTATTCGGGAATGAGACAATAGAGCATCTATGTCATCTTCATTTTCAAATCTCAATCTGGCCGAGCCGATTGCCCGCGCCGTGGCCGAAATGGGCTACGAGTCCATGACTCCTATCCAGGAACAGGCCATTCCCATTGTTTTGCAGGGCAAAGACGTGATGGGCGCAGCCCAGACCGGCACCGGCAAGACCGCCGCGTTTTCCCTGCCGCTGCTGCAGCGCATGATGGCTCACGAAAACCCATCGACCTCTCCGGCCCGCCACCCGGTGCGTGCCTTGGTGCTCTTGCCCACCCGCGAGTTGGCCGACCAGGTGGCCCAGCAGGTCAAGTTGTATGCCAAGTACACCAACTTGCGCAGCGCCGTGGTGTTTGGCGGCATCGACATGAAGCCGCAAACGGCCGAGCTCAAAAAAGGCGTCGAAGTGCTGGTGGCCACGCCGGGTCGTTTGCTCGACCACATCGAGGCCAAGAACGCGGTGCTCAACCAGGTCGAGTACGTGGTGCTCGACGAGGCCGACCGCATGCTGGACATCGGCTTTTTGCCTGATCTGCAGCGCATCCTGAGCTACCTGCCGAAAAAACGCATCACCTTGCTGTTCTCGGCCACTTTCTCACCTGAAATCAAGCGGCTGGCGTCGAGCTATCTGCAAGACCCGGTCACCATCGAGGTGGCCCGCTCCAATGCCACGGCCTCCACCGTAGAGCAGCATTTCTACAGCGTTGGCGCCGACGACAAGCGCCGCGCTTTGCATCAGATTTTGAAGACCCGCGAGCTCAAGCAAGCCTTTGTCTTCGTCAACAGCAAGCTCGGCTGCGCGCGGCTGGCCCGCTCGCTGGAGCGTGAAGGCCTGAAGACCACGGCGCTTCATGGCGATAAAAGCCAGGACGAGCGGCTCAAAGCGCTGGAAGCCTTCAAAAAGGGCGAAGTTGATTTGTTGGTGTGCACCGACGTTGCGGCCCGTGGCCTGGACATCAAAGACGTGCCGGCGGTGTTCAACTTTGACGTGCCTTTCAACGCCGAAGACTATGTGCACCGCATCGGCCGCACCGGCCGCGCCGGCGCCTCAGGTTTGGCGGTGAGCTTTGTGGCTCCCAGCGACACGCGGCTGGTGGCGGATATTGAAAAACTGATCAACGCCAAGATCGAGATCGAGCCGGTGGAGTTTGAAGAAGACCGCCCGCGCATCAGCGAGCAAGGTCGCATCAACGACGGCCGCCGCATGTACCGTGAGGCTGAGGGCTCCGAACAGCCTGACGAGCCGGGCGTTGCCGCGCCGGCCCCGCGGGAACGTCGCGAAATTCGTGAGACGCGCGAAGCCCGTGAGCCGCGTGAGCGCCGTGAGTACACGCCGCGCCGCAGCAACGGGCCGCGAGACCCTTTCTTTGACCAGCCTTACGAGTCAGGCCAGCCTGCGCAAGAGCAGCCGGCCTGGGAAACTGCTGCCAAGTCTGCGTCGCCGCGAGGCATTTCGGCCAACATCAAACCCAAGAAAAAAGTGGCTGCACTTTTCAAGACAGTCACCGAACCGCAGACCTGAGCGCCACGTCCCCCCAAAAAAGCCCGGCTTATTGCGATGCCAGGTTTTTTTTGTTCGTCTTCATGGCTTCACACCCGACAGAGATCAATTCATAAGCGCCAGCCGCCTGGCCCAGGCGTGCCGCTGTCAGGCAGCCGCCCCAGACGCAACCTGTGTCCAGGGCCAGTGTGTTGTCACGCAGGCGTGGCCCGGTGTCGAGCGCATCCAGTCCCACGGTGGACCAATGGCCAAAAGCAATCGGCGTGTCCGCCGAAAGTCGGCCCGGCACATGGAACCAAGGCATGAAGCCCTGGGGCGCTGTGCTGGCCGCGCCCTTGGTTTGAAATTCCATTTCACCTTTCGGGCTGCAAAAGCGCAGGCGTGTGAGCGCGTTGACGATCACGCGCAGTCGGTCATTGCCTTGCAGGTCCTCGTGCCAGAGCGCTGGGGTGTTGCCGTACATGCCGGTCAAAAAATCCATCCACTGCGGGCTGCGCAGCGCTTGCTCGACTTCGCCGGCCAGCTCCAGCGTGCGGGTTATCGTCCACTGGGGCAGCACGCCGGCATGCACCAACAGCCAGCCTTCTACCTGCAAGGCCATGTGTTGGTGGCGAACCCAGTCCAGCCAGGCTGTGCGCTGCGGCGATTGCAGGATCGCATCCAGGGTGTCACCGCGGTGCTGCGGGCGCAGACCGTAGCCCACCATCAGCAGGTGCAGGTCGTGGTTGCCGAGCAGGCACCGGGCTGAATCACCCATTTGCGCCAGGGTTTGCAGCAGGGCCAGCGAGTCCGGGCCGCGGTTGACCAGATCGCCCAACAGGTAGATGGTGTCGCGGCTGGGCGAAAAATCGATGCTGCGTAAAAGTCGCTGCAAAGGCTCGTGGCAGCCCTGCAGGTCACCGATGAAGTAAAGTGCCATGTCTTCATTTTCGTCTGCTTTCATGGATATTTTGCTGATCGTCTTGCTGACCTTGCTCAATGGCGTGTTCGCCATGTCGGAGCTGGCGCTCGCCTCGAGCCGTAAAGCGCGTCTGACGGCGGCGGCTGAAGCCGGCGACAAGGGCTCGCAGGCCGCGCTGAGCTTGCTGGCCAACCCGACGCAGTTTTTATCGTCTGTGCAGGTGGGCATCACCTCGATCGGTATGCTCAACGGCATCATCGGAGAGGCAGCTTTCAGCGGCGCACTGTCAGCCCTGATACAGACCTGGGGCGTGTCGGTGCGAGCTGCCGACATCTCGGCCACGGCGCTGGTGGTGGTGGTCATCACCTACATCACCATCGTTTTTGGCGAGTTGGTGCCCAAGCGCATTGGCCAGCTTTACCCTGAAACGGTAGCCCGGCTGGTAGCGCGTCCGATGATGTGGGTCGCCACTGGCGCGCGGCCTTTTGTACGCCTGCTCTCCTTTAGCACCCATGTTGTGCTGCAACTCCTGCGTGTGGACAACGCAGCCAGTCGGGCTGTGACCGAGGAAGAAATCACCGCCAGTCTGGAAGAGGGCGTGAGCGCCGGCTTGATCGAAGAGCATGAGCATCAGATGGTGCAAAACGTCTTTTTGCTCGACGACCGTCTGCTGACATCTTTGATGTTGCCGCGATCTGAAATTCAATGGCTTGATGCCAACGACACACTGACGCAGGCCATTGCCAAAGCCAGTGTGACCGGACATTCCTGGTACCCGGTGTGCCGCGGCGGTCTGGATGAAGTGGTGGGCGTGGTCAAGTTAAGCGATCTGCTGGCGCTGTCTCATGCCGATGCAAATGCCGCCGTGGTTCAGGAAAAGCGTGTGGCTGACTGCACCCTGCCGGCGGTTTTTGTGCCCGAGTCGCTCAGCGGGATGGAGTTACTCGAGCAGTTCCGCGAACGCTCCACCCGTATCTTGCTGGTGGTTGACGAATACGGTGTGGTGCAGGGGATGATGACACCACTGGACATGTTGGAAGCCATCACGGGTGAGCTTCAGTCCGGCGCGCAGGTGGACGCCTGGGCAACCGAGCGCGCCGATGGCAGCTGGCTGCTCGATGGCGTGATGCCTGTGTCCGAACTCAAGGCCCGGCTGGACATCCGGCAGCTGCCGGGCGAAGAGCGTGGCCGCTACAACACAGTGGCGGGATTGTTGCAAAGCGTTTCAGGTCGCTTGCCGGCAAAGGGCGAAAAAATTGAATCTGCCGGGTGGTGTTTTGAGATCACGGGCCTGGACGGCAAAAGAATAGACACCGTGCTGGCCAGCCGGACATCACCCGAGGCCTGATCGCAGGGCTCAAGGCAATGAGCCACTGCTGAGCCAGCTCAGGGCGTGGCGGCTGCCGGTTTGCCGGCTGGAACCACCGCCGGCGTGACCGTGATGGTCACCTCGTTAACGCCGAAGTTGGAAACCTGCAGCTGAACTGTGGCAACGCGGTCTCCTTTGCTGAAGGTCAGCAAGCTCAGTTTGGAGTAAGAGCTCGATGTCAGCACCCAGCCTGAGCCGGGCAGGCCGTCACGGAAATAAGCAAAAACAGTTTGCGGCTCGCCCGGCACGCTCAAGGTGATGCGGCCCATCCAGCGATTTCCTGAACCCATGACCAAAGATTCTTGCGGCCTGAAAGTGGCGCCTTGGGGTATGGGCATGTCGCCGGCCAGTTGCTTGGCTGAGGGCTCGGGCGGGACGGCACTGTCTTTGCCTGAGCCCATGTCCACATTGGCGCAGGCCATGAGCGTTGATGAGGCGCAAAGGACGATCAACGACTTGAAACTGTTCATGGTGGCAGGTGACAAAGCGGCAGCGCATACCGGTGTTTCCGGCTGCTCTCTTGGCTCATCTTTCAGAGTGGCATTGTAGCCAGTCAGCCCGGTGGCTGGCTGGACTGTGCGGCCACCATGCGCTTGAATTCGGCTTCTATTTCTCTAAGTAGGATAAGCAATGCATTGCCATCCCACTCGAGTAACTGGCTTGAGCCGGCGTGTCGTCGTTGGGCTGCCAGTGCCAGGGTTTGTTCGGCTTTTTCAAATGCCTGGGCTGCGGCAGTCGCGCTCACGGCGTGACAACTGCCCTTCATTTTGTGCAGAAGTTTGCCAACGCCTTCAGCGTCGCCAGCCTGCAGGCGCTGTACAAAGTCAGTTTGCCAAGACTCAAGCTGGCGAATGAAAGCATCTGCCAACCGGCTCAACAGGTCTGAACGATGGCCAATCTGGCTGCTCAGTCGCTCAATGTCTATATGGGTGTGCGGCGTCATTCAGACAGGCCTTGCTTGAGATGAATTTGTACATGCGCGTCCAAAAAGCCGCGCATTCTTTCTATGTTGAACGGTTTGGGGAAAAACAGCACGCCCGGCGGCAGACCGCCCCGGCGCTCAATGTCTTCCATGCTCAAGCCGGAAAGCACGAGGGTGGAAATGGAGCAGTATTCCGCATGGCTGCCCATCATGCTGAGCAGACGAAAGCCGTCGAAGGGCTCCATGTTGAGGTCGGTGATCAGTAAATTAGGGCGAATCCGTTCGAGTTGCATCACTGCGTCCAGGCCATCGGTGGCGATGGTGCAATGCACTTGCGGGTAATGGTTTGCAAACATGCTGATCAGTGCGAGGGCTGAAACCTTGTCATCTTCCACGATCAAGACGTTGACTTGCTGGGAAACAGCCCGTCGGTTGGGCAGATTGGGCGTCCTGTTGCCCTGGTTCATGGTCGCCAGACGCAGCATGGCCTTTGGCCCCATTTTTTGATCCAGCGCGTCAATGGAACTGCGCAAAATACGCCGGTGGCCGCCGTTTGTCTTGACCGCCGGCAGTTGACCCGAGTCAACCAGTTTCTGAACAGATGTGCGTGACAAGCTCAAAATTTGAGCCGCTTCCCCAATGCCAACAAAGTCAACTGCCATTTTTTTTCCTGGTTGCCATGCAGCGTGAGTTGCTGGCTTGAGTCCAGCAGCGACGCTCATGGAGTACTGCAAAAATTATAAAAAGTAAGATTAAATGTGTAAAAAATCATTTTTAGTATAACTAAAAAATTAATTTTTAAGGTTTCCCTCGCCAGGAAATCGTGAAAAAAACAATAAATAGTAATTTAACCCAAGAATCATTCTTAATTTGCCCTGCACCTTCAAGCCCTAAGCGGTCGATGGCTACCTGATGGCGGTAGCTCTGGCTGCAGCCCTTAAATAGCAAATTGATATGGGCTTCAACGAATTCAGCATTGGACAAGGCCGCAGGCGCTTTTTAAAGTAGCCACTTCGCTTCATCAACCCTGTTGACTCTCATGTTGTCCACTAATTCAATGCTTTTGCCCCCGGCCCTTTTTGAGGGCTTGTCATCTTGAACACCCATGCCAACTCCACAATCCTGAGTTTTGAGGCTATTCGAAACTTCATTGAGGCAGCGCTGAGCAGCCAGGGCCTGCCGCCAGCTGATGCCCTCAAAGTGGCGACGCTGATGGCCGAGGCCGACATGCAGGGCTCTGACGGCCATGGTGTGATCCGCCTGCCCATGTACATCAAGCGCATCCAGGCCGGCGGCATCAACAAAAACCCCGTCATCAAAGTGGTGCAGGAGCGCGCTGCCATGGCCGTGGTGGATGGCGACAACGGCATGGGCCACCTGGTGGTGTCGCATGCGGTGGACCTGGCCATTGAAAAAGCCCGCGAGTGCGGCGTGGCCTGGGTCAGCACCCGCTTTAGCAACCATGCCGGCCCGGCCTCGCTCTATGCGCGCAAGCCCTTGCAACACGACATGCTGGGCCTTTACTTTGCGGTGGGCAACGCCAACCATTTGCCACCCTGGGGCGGCATGGACATGCTGTTGTCCACCAACCCGATTGCCGCCGGCATTCCGACGGACAAAGAGCCGCCGGTGGTGCTGGACATGGCCACCACCGTGGCCGCTTACGGCAAGGTCAAGGCCAAGGCCAAGCGCGGCGAGATGATGCCCGAGGGCTGGATGATCGACCGCCAGGGCAAACCGCTGACCGATCCGAAGCGCGCCGAAGAAGGCTTTTTATTGCCGATCGGCGAGCACAAGGGTTACGGCCTGGCGCTGATCGTCGGCCTGCTGGCCGGCACACTGGGCGGCGCAGCCATGGGGCGCGAGGTGGTGGACTTCAATGCCGACCACGTCAGCGTCACCAACACCGGCCAAGCTATTTTGGTGATTGACCTGAGCGCTTTTGGCGACCCGGCGGTCTTCAAGCACGCTGTCGATACGGTGGTCAAAGACATTCGAAGCAGTGAAAAAATGCCCGGTGTGGAGCGCATCTGGCTGCCTGGTGAACAAAGCCACGAGCGCCGCCAGCGCTACCAGAGCGGCGGCATTCCGGTGGTCAACCAGCTCGTCACCGAACTCCAGTCCTTGGCCCGGGAGCTGGGCATTGCACCCCTTCTATAAGAACCCAGCACATGATCTCCTCCATCAATCCCGCCACAGACCAGCTGCTTGCCGAGTTTGCAGTCCACACCGAGCAGCAAATTGATCGCCAACTGGCGCAAGCGGCCAAGGCACAAAAAAGCTGGGCCCGGCTCGGCGTGCAGGCGCGCCGGCCCTACCTGAACAAGGTTGCCGCCACGCTGCGCCAGCAAAAAGAGGCGCTCGCCAGAATCATCACCCTGGAAATGGGCAAGCCCTTGAGTGAGGCGCTGGGCGAAGTTGAAAAATGCGCATGGAACTTTGATTTTTATGCCGAGCAAGGCCCGGTCTTTCTGGCTGACCAGGTGGTGGCCAGCGCCGCTACTGACAGCCGCATTGTTTATGACCCGCTGGGTCTGGTGCTGGCGGTGATGCCTTGGAACTATCCTTTCTGGCAGGTCATGCGGGCGGCTGCGCCCGTGCTCATTGGCGGTAACGGCTTGGTTCTCAAACATGCCAGCAACGTGCCGCAGTGCGCGATGGCGCTGGAGCAGGTGTTCAAAGACGCCGGACTGCCCGAGGGCTTGTTTTGCACCATGATGGTGGGCGCTTCTGCGGTTCCCCGACTGATCCAGGACGATCGCATTGCCGCCGTCACCTTCACCGGCTCGACGCCGGTGGGGCGCAGCATTGCGTCGGTGGCAGGTCAGGCGCTGAAAAAACAGGTGCTGGAGTTGGGCGGCTCGGACCCCTTCATCGTGCTGGCCGATGCCGACATCGAGGCCGCCGCTGTAGTGGGCGTGAAGGCGCGCTTTCAGAACACCGGGCAAAGCTGCATTTCGTCCAAACGTTTCATTGTTGAAGAATCCGTGGCCGAGCGCTTTGTAGACGCCTTTGTAGCGATAACGCAAAAGCTCGTGGTCGGCGACCCGTTTGAGCCTGCCAGCACCATCGGCTCGATGGCGCGCCGCAACCTGCGCGATGAACTGCATGCACAGGTGGTGGCCTCGGTGGGAGAGGGTGCCAAATTACTCACTGGTGGAAACCCCATTGATGGGCCCGGTGCTTTCTATCAACCTACGGTGCTTGACCATGTCTCGCCCGCCATGACGGTTGCCAGAGAAGAAACCTTCGGCCCTGCCGCAGCCATCATCCGGGTGAAGTCGGTGGACGAAGCGATCATGGTGGCCAACGGCACGCCCTTTGGCTTGGGTGCCTCTTTATGGACTGGCGACATGGACCGGGCGCGCTTGTTGACGCACCAGATTGATTGCGGCGCAGTTTTTGTGAACGGCATGGTGGCCTCTGACCCGCGCCTGCCCTTTGGCGGCACCAAGCAGTCCGGCTATGGGCGTGAGCTGGGCTACTTGGGGCTGCACGAATTCACCAACATCAAGACGGTCTGGACCGGCCCGGCCAAAACCTGAAGCCAGGTCTGCAAACAAGGAGCAAAGAAAATGGGTGTCAAATTTCTCGAGCATGTGTTGATACTGACCCACGATCCTGAGGGGACGCGCGACTGGTTTTGCGAGAACCTCGGCTTTCGCAACGGCTACCACCCGGAGTTCGGTTTTCCGGTCTACTGGCTCTACATCGGCGATCAGGACGTGCTGCACATCGGCAAGGCGCGGCATTCAACGCATCAGGACACCTACCTCAAGACGCCCAGCGACCAGGCTGGCATTGACTACTCAGCCGCCGGCGCGCCCGGTTCGGGCCGCATTGACCATCTTTGCTTTAACTCCGAGGGCATGCCCGAGTTCATCGAACGCCTGACGAAAAACGGCGTCGAGTTCAGCGAGCGCAAGGCGCACAACTCCAACCTCTACCAACTCTTCATGCGCGAGCCCATCAACGGCATCAAAGTCGAGCTGAACTTCGCCTGGGAAGAAGCCGCCAACATGGGGCGCGTGCCCAAGTGGACCGACGCGGGCGAAAACGCAGAGCCCGCCGCCAAAATTACCGCGCCCAAAGCAGTGCCTGCCAAGGTCTAGTTCAAGGTCATTTTTTCGCAATCAACCCGGGATTTCACATGAACAGACGACATCTGCTTTCCAGTGGCACGGCGGCCTTGCTGGCCGGGCTGAGCATGCCTGCATGGGCTCAAAAATACCCCGGCGGCCCGGTCAGCATTGTGCTGCCCTTGCAAGCCGGCAGCGCCTCTGACGTGGCGGTGCGCCACATGGCCGAACGCCTGGCCACGCGCTTGGGCGGCGGTTTTGTGGTGGAGAACGTGGCCGCTGCCGCCGGCCTGGTGGGGCTCGAGAAGATCTCCCGCGCCAAAGCCGACGGGCAGACTGTTGCGGCGCTCAACAACAGCATCATGACCATCTTGCCGCATCTGCAGGCCAAGAATATGAAAGTGGACACCCGCAAAGACTTTGTGCCGGTCGCCGGCATTGCCAACATACCGACCTTTTTCGCGGTGCCCGCCAGCTCTACCGTGCGCAACATTCAGGACATGGTCAAACTGGCCAAGAGCGAGCCCAAGCGCATCAACTACTCTTCCGGTGGTGTCGGCAGCCCGCAGCACCTGGCCACCGAGATGTTCACTGCCTACACCGGCTCGCAACTCACGCATGTTCCCTACCGCGGCGCCAGCCAGGCGGCCCTGGCCGTGGCCACAGGCGAAGTGCAGCTGATGTCGATGGCGCTGTCCTTGGCACAACCCTTTTTGCAGGACAACCGGGTGCGCCTGATCGGCTACTGCGGCACCGACCGTCATGCGCAGTTTCGTGACATCCCGACCTTGCAGGAGCAGGGCGTGCGCGACTACGACTACTCGTCCTGGGTGGCTTTGTTTCTGCACAAGGACGTGCCCGCAGATGTGCTGGCAGTCTTGCGTCGAGAGGCGCAGGCGATCAGCGAAGACAAAGATTTCCAGCAACAGCTCATTCGCTCCGGCCTGGAGCCTTGGCCGCGCACTGCCGCTCAGTTGGGCCCCTTGGTCGAGGGCGACTTCCAGCGTTGGAAAAAGATCATCCAGGACGCCAATATCCAGGGCACCTGAGTTCGCTTGCATGGCTGTTCCCCCGATTCGATTGGCCGGTTACCAGGGCCAGGGCTCTATCCTGACCGGCGCGCTGCGCCAGTTGACCGGTCAGCTGCAAGACTCCGGCTGGGGTCTGCCTGTCGATTGCGAAGACGACGTCACGGCCGCGCAAGAAAAAGCCAGCGCGCTGTTTGACTCGGTTGAGCAAGGCGAGCGACATATTTGCTACATGGCTTCAGGCTATCTGTCAGCGCGCGTGCCTGAGCTGGCGGTGCTGGACCTGCCTTTTTCAGTCTCCGACCGCAGCGCTGCCTTGGCCGCCCTGGACGGTCAAGCCGGCCGCATGCTCACGCGTGCGGTGGCCGCGCAAAGCGGCTTTCAGGTACTGGCTTACTGGGACAACGGTTTTCGTCATATTTCTAATGCCGTGCACCCCATCACCAGTCCCCGGGACTGCGCGGGCATGGTGATCCGCACGCTGGACAGCGCGCATTACCGCGCCGCATTGAGCGCGCTGGGTTTTGCGCCTGTGACCACAGATGTGCGCGAGTTGCTGCGTGTGGTGCAAAGCGGCGAAGTTCAGGCCCAGGAAAACCCCTTGACCAATTTGCTCAACTTCGGCCTGTGGAAATACCACCCGCATGTCAGCTTGACGCAGCATTACTTCGGTGTGCTGCTGCTGGTTTGTTCGCGCAGCTGGTACGAGGGGCTGAGCGCCGCCCAGCGGCAGACCTTGTCGGTGGCCGCCAAGTTGGTCACGCATGAGCAGCGCAACAATGCCGAAACCCAGGACGCGATTGCGCTGGCCCAGCTCAAAAGCCACGGGGTGCAGGTGGTCGCCGCCGACGCGATCGACTTGGCCGCCATGCGACTGGCCACGCAAGAGGTGGCGCAGCAACAGCGCCAGAGCTTGCCCCCCGATCTGCTGCGTGCGTATTTCCAAGGTATGGCGCACTGAGTTTTTTCAATCTTTTAATCACTACCAACTGAGACATCTATGAAAGTTAAAGCAGTCCGATTCCACGCCGCCGGCGGCCCTGAAGTTCTGAAAATAGAGCAACTTGATTTGCCAGAGCCCGCCCAAGGCGAAGTCACGCTTCGTCACACCGCCATTGGTTTTAACTTTCAGGACATTTATGTCCGCTCAGGCATGTACCCGGTCGATCTGCCATCAGGGCTGGGCACAGAAGCGGCCGGCGTGGTTGAAAAAGTCGGCCCTGGCGTGACAGATTTCAAAGTGGGTGACCGCGTCTGCTACATCAGCGGCCCGGTGCTGGGTGCCTGCGCCAGCCACCGCAATTACCCGGCTGCGCGCCTGCTGCATTCGCCCGACTTCATGACAGACGAGCAACTGGCGGCCAGCATGCTCAAAGGCATGACGGTGGAGTACCTGATGCAGCGCTGCTACCCGGTCAAGGCTGGGCAATTCGTTTTGATGCACGCAGCCGCCGGCGGCGTGGGCCTGCTCGCAGGGCAGTGGGGAAAGCACCTGGGTGCACGCATGATCGGCGTGGCAGGCGGCGCTGACAAAGTGGCTTTGGCCAAGGCCAATGGCTTTGAATTTTGCATTGACCGGCGCACCGAAGACATTGCTGCGCGCGTCAAAGAGATCACCGGCGGCGCCGGCGTGCCTGTGGTGTTTGACTCTGTAGGCAAAGACTCGTTTGAGGCATCCCTGAACAGTTTGGCGCCACGCGGCTACTTTGTGTCTTTTGGCACCACCACCGGCGCACCACCACCTGTGACTGGCGCCACTCTGCAAAAAATGGGCTCGTTGTACTTCACTCGGCCCACGCTGGTGACCTACACAGCGTCTACCGAAGACCTGCGCAGCTCAGCAGCCGCGGTGTTTGACATGTTCAAGCGCGGCGCTCTGAAAGTCAGCATCAACCAGCGCTACAAGATGCAAGACGTGGCGCAAGCCCATGCCGATCTGGCAGGCGGCATGACCTCGGGTTCGAGCATCATTCTGCCAAGTTGATTCGGGAAAACCCGAATTTTGATATCACCTTGCTATGGCTTGGGTTGAAATAGGTATTGGACGCCTTGTTGTTCAGTATATAAATTGAGAGTTGAGATTTTAATAACCTGAGGAGACTT
>JBIKHX010000137.1:0-5812 GCA_044361945.1 Polaromonas sp.
TGTGGAACTTGGCTTTTTGATTCAGCCCGTGCGTATTCGCGACGCGCTGAACATCGACCCCGATTCTTACCATATTGTGCTCAAAGGCGTGATTCGCGGTAAAGGCGAAATCAAGGTCGGCCGTGAAATGGCCATCAACCCCGGTCAGGTCTACGGCTCGCTGGAAGGCATTGCCTGCAAAGAGCCGGCCTTTGGCCTGGATGCGGTCTGGATTGACCCTTCTCAGCGTGACCACGCGCGCACGCTGGGCTACACAGTGGTGGACGCCAGCACGGCAGTGGCCACCCATTTGAACAAGGTGCTGCGCGACAACGCCGCCGACCTGCTCAGCCATGATGAAGTACAGCAGTTGCTGGACAAACTGGCAACCAAATCGCCAAAGCTGGTGGAAGACCTGGTACCCGGCAAGCTGTCATTGGGCGTGGTTACCCGCACTTTGCAAAATGTGTTGGGCGAGTCGGTCTCGATCCGCGACATGCGCACCATCGTTGAGGCGCTGTCCGAGGCCTGCACCCGCACGCAAGACCCGGATCAGCTGACCTCCATCATTCGTCCCAAGCTCGGTCGCATGATTGTGCAGGGCCTGGTGGACGACAAAAACAGCCTGTCCGTGATCACCCTGGACCCGGGCCTGGAGCAATTGCTGCACAACGTGCTGCAGCAAACCGGCCCGAACCAGAACATGGTGCTCGAACCCGGCCTGTCCGAACGTCTTTTTGGTGCCTTGCGCGCAGGCGCCAGGTCTGTTGAAGAGCAAGGCCACCCGGCAGTGCTGGTGGTGTCACCGGCGATTCGCCCCTGGATGTCCAAGGCCGTTCGCTTTCGGGTCACCGACCTGACGATTCTGTCTTACAGCGAAATTCCGGAAGACCAGATGGTCAAAGTCATTCACACGGTTCACGCCGAGAACAACTCGTAAGCGGCGCAATTCAGCCGTCCCAGCAACTTAACACCGTCAAACGCCATGCAACTCAAGCGAATACTTGCCCGCGATACCCGCACCGCCACTGACAAGGCCATTGCCCTTTACGGGGAAGATGTCCTGATCATCTCCAACCACATGGTCAACGGCCAGACAGAGTTGGTGCTGGCGCTGGACTTGCCAAGCGTCGAAGACGCCACCGCCGCCCTGCCCCTTGGCATGGTGGAGCCCGTGGCCATTTCGCTGCTTGATCAGCAGCCCGTAGCCGCTCGCAGCACGCCGGCAGCGGTAGAAGCTAAAGCAGCTGAACCTCTTAATTTCATGGACACCCTGCGCCAGGCCGAATGGAAGCCGGCGGCCAACCCGGCTTATGCCGCACCCGTCCAAAGCCAGCACGAAGATGCACGCGACTACCTGCGTGGCCGCGAAATCGTTGACCTGGTGCGCGACGAGCTGGCTTCGCTGCGCCGTGAGTTTCGACTGGGGCAGCAAACAGCCGGCTGGCAAAGCAATTTGCAATTTGCCCCTGAAGTCCAAGCCCTGGCCAAAGCCATGGCCCAAGCACCTATTCCTCAGGAATTGCGTGCCTTGATGCTGGACACATTGAAAGACCACGCCTTGCCGGAGCAGGCTATTTCGGCCATCGCCGAGCAATTGAGCCACACCTTGAACCGCCCCGCCCCGGCTTTGCCTGACCGAGGCGTGCACCTGGTGGCCGGACCTTCGGGCGCAGGCAAAACCATGATGGCGGCGCGTCTGGCGCGCCACGCCGGGCAATTGCACGGCGCGCACCAGGTGGCTTTGATCAGCTACCAGGACATGCGGGCCGGTGCCTGGAGCCAGATTCAAATGCTGTCCTCACAACTGGGGATTGACTGCTTTCGCGCCGGCGATGCCGCCACCCTGACGCTGCTGCTCAACGAGCTGAGCACACGCCGGCTGGTGCTCATAGACACCCCGGGTGTACAGATGAAAGAACGCGTTGCCGAGGTGCTGTCGGTGCAGCCAGACTGCCAATGTCATGCCGTGATGCCGGCCGACGCCTCCAGCGCCACCTTGCACAAAGTGGCCAGCGCCAACACGGTGTGGCACAGCCTTTTACTCAGTAAGTTAGATGAATGCTCACAGCCTTGGCCTTTGCTCAATTTTTTAAGCAATAATTCGATGTCTTTGGCAGGTGCCAGCGATGGCGCAGGTGCAGGGGATCTGGTGAACGAGTTTTCAGTGGGGCAATTGGTTTCGCTGGGTCTGGCTCAGCTCGATGTTGACCTTCCCGACCCGCTCCCTGATGCCCATGCTGCTTTGGCAGCTTACCTGGCACCGCAAGAATTCCAAAGATCGTTTGCTTGAAAGATTTAATGAACAAGCTTTCCCGTACGCAGGTTATCGGCATCGCCAGCGGCAAGGGTGGTGTCGGCAAGACCACCGTGTCCGTGAACCTCGCGGTTGCACTGCAGCTGATGGGCGAGCGCGTCATGCTGCTGGACGCCGATTTGGGCCTGGCAAATGCCCAGATTGCCCTGGGCTGCCGCTGCGACTACAACCTGAGCCACTTTCTGAGCGGCGAAAAAACCCTGCAAGAGATCGTGATCACCACCCGGGCCGGTGTGCGCCTGGTGCCGGGTGCATCGGGCATGCAGGAAATGGCCGCACTTGGCGAGCTGCAAGCCGCCAGCATTGTGCAAGCCTTCAGCGAACTCGATGACGACATTGACTACCTTATTGTCGACATGGCCGCGGGCATTTCGCCAGCGGTGCTGGCCTTCATGGGTGCCTGCCCGCGCCGCTTTATTGTGGTTCGCGATGACCCCTCCTCGATTGCGGACGCCTACGGCACCATCAAAGTTCTGATCCAGGACCACGGCCTCGATGAAATCTACCTGGTGCCCAATGGCATGCACAGCCAACAAGAAGGCCAGGTGTTGTTTGAGCGTATCAACCAGGTGTGCGCACGTTTTCTGAGCCACAGCGTCAAGTACCTGGGAACGATTGAGCACGACGAACTGATTTTGGCGGCCCTTAAAAAATACCAATCGGTGCTTGAATTTGCACCGGGGAGCTCAGGCTCACGCGACTTCCGGCGCCTGGCCGAAGCGGCTCGTCAGCTTGAGCCTGTCGCGCACGCCTCTGGCGGTCTGGAATTTTTTGTAGAGAGGCTGGTCCAGCGGACCTGACGGCATGGCCCCTCAAACCCGTATGTACGAAGACGTACAGAACAACCACGAAGCGCTGGTCTTGGCGCATCTGGGTATGGTCAAGCGCGTGGCGCTGCACCTGAAGGTGCGCATTCCACCCTTTATGGAGCTCGATGAGTTGATCCAAGTGGGCATGATCGGCCTGCTGGAAGCCGCCCGCGCCTACAACCCCGGCAAAGGCATCGAATTTGAGGGCTTTGCCCACAGCCGTGTGCGTGGCGCCATTCTGGATGAAGTACGCCGGCTTTCATTTTTGCCCCGCTCTGCGGTGGCCTTCAACAAAAGCCACAGCAAAGCCACCGACGAGTTGGCCTCCGAGCTCGGACGCATACCGACTGAAGCGGAGCTGGCAGAGCACGTAGGCAAAGACTTAGAGGCCTTTCAAAAAGAGCGTGGCCAGGCCAAGCGTTTTGAGACCTATTCGATGGAGGTGATGAACGACGAAGTCATGAACATCGCCGACGACAGTTCGCAGCAACCTGACGCGATTGTCGAACACGCCCAGTTCATGGGCGCGGTGGCCGGGGCCATCGGTGAATTGGCCGAACGCGACCAATTACTAATGAATTTGTACTACGTTGAAGAGCTCAACCTCAAAGAAATCGGCGAAGTGCTGGGCGTGACCGAGTCCCGCGTAAGCCAGTTACTCAGCGCAGTGGTCAAAAAACTCCGCGTCACGCTGAAAGTGGCTGAACCGGTCAGCGCCAAGGTGCGCAAACCGGGCTGACCGCCCTTGTCAGGCCCGAATGAGCTCCCGGTTTAAGGCGGGCGCTGGTTTTTTGGCAGTTTTTCACTCTTTTCAGACTCCAGGGCCAAGGTGAGCACCTTCTGCCCTCAAGTTTTCTGCCGGGGTTCCGATACTTGCTGTGTCCACAGTCAGTTAATTAGGAGCCCCAAAACATGCGAGTTCATTTCAAAGCCATGGAAAGCTACGGCGCCGGCAACACTGCCAGCCAAGCTGTTGTAGCCGATAAAGTTGAACTGATCCAAATGCTGTTTGACGGCCTGATTGAGAGCCTGATGACGGCCAAAGGCCATATCGAGCACGGCGCGATTGTCGAAAAAGGCAAAAGTCTGGCCCGAGCCAACCGCATTTTGTTTGGCCTGCAAGGCGCCCTGGACTTTGAAAAAGGCGGCGACCTGGCCAACAACCTCAATGAGCTTTACAGCTACATGACCCGCCGCCTGTTGCACATCAACCTGCACAATGACCTGCAAGCACTTGCCGAAGTGCATGGCCTGATGAACGAAATTCGCCAAGCCTGGCGTGATGTGCCTGCCTTGCTGCCCCAACGCGCCAGCCTGACTTCCCATTAAAACGGGGTTTTTCACCATAAGCGCAATGATTCATTCGATTGCGGCGTTACAGTAGAGCTTGGTATGGGCCAAGTTGTCGTTTTGCGGCAAACGCGCGTGCCGCGGTCAACTTGAATGGAGAAAGTCAATGATCAGTGCTATTGGTCTGGTGGTCTTGTTTGTCTGTGTGTTCGGTGGCTTCATCATGGCCGGCGGCAGCATGGCGCCCATCATCAAGGCAGCACCCATTGAGACATTCATCATCGGCGGCGCCGCTATTGCCGCCATGTTGATAGGCAACAGCATGGACACTGTCAAGGGCGCTCTGGGCGGCCTTGGCAAGGTCTTCAAAGGCCCTAAATACAAAAAAGACGACTACCTGAACACCATTTTTGTGGTCTCCAAGATCATGAAAACGCTTAAAAGCGAAGGTGCGGTTGCGCTGGAAGCGCATATCGAGAACCCGGAAGCCAGCGCCATCTTTGCAGAATATCCGGCCCTGCTCAAAGACCATGACCTGCTGCACCTGATCACGGACACGGTTCGGTTGCTGGTCGTTTCGTCCAGCAACCTCAGCGCTTACGCTGTCGAGGAAGTGATGGAGCAGTCCATCAAGACCCACCACCACGGTGCCCTCAAGCCCGCGGAGGCCCTGGCCTCCATGGCCGGCGCCCTGCCCGCGCTGGGCATTGTGGCTTGCGTGCTGGGTGTGGTGAAAACCATGGGTGCGATTGACCAGCCTCCCGCCATTCTGGGCGGACTGATCGGCGGCGCTTTAGTGGGTACCTTTTTGGGCGTGTTTTTCGCTTATGGCTTGGTGGAGCCAATGGCCGGCCGCCTGAAACAGATCATTGACGATGAAGGCGAAATTTACAAAGTCGTCAAACAAATCATCATTGGCACCATGCACGGGCACCCCATGCCGTTGATCATTGAGGCAGCGCGGGTCGGCATCAGCCACCACAACCAGCCGAGCTTTGCTGAAGTTTTTGACGGGCTGCGCGGTAAATAAGCATGGCCGAGGAAGCTGCCGACAAAACGGGTGAAACGCCGGCCCCAGCCCCAGCTGAACCGACGGACGCCATTTTGGCGGCAGCCATTGAATTGCTGAACGGCAAAGACGCCAGCGATCCGGCTGCAATGCAAGCCGCCATTAAAGAGGCGACCACTGCCGCAGAGGCCGCAGCCGCCGCTGAAGCAGCCGCCGCCGCTGAAAAACCTCCTGAAGAAGCACCTCCGGCAGCGCTGGCACCCGTCATCGTGGTTAAAAAAGTCATGGACGACGGCCATGGCGGCGCCCATGGCGGCGCATGGAAGATCGCTTTGGCCGACATGATGACGGCCATGATGGCCTTCTTTTTGCTCATGTGGCTGCTGGGTGCGGCCAACGCCGACCAGC
>JBIKHX010000291.1:0-3545 GCA_044361945.1 Polaromonas sp.
GCACGCACCCGGCGGGCAACACGCGCATCACCGACATCGAGCGCAATCTGCCGCGCGTCATGCCGCTCTACGAGCGGGCGCGCAAAGGCTGACACTGGCTCTAGGCGCGGCTTCAGGCGCCGCATAGACAAGGCGCAACCAGCTGCGACAAAGCGTCAGTCGCCCCAACCCTGAAGCAAACACCCTAAGCACCCGCAGGCGCTTGGCACAGCACTTGCAAGACATCTTGTACACAAGTATGGATGCTTCAAATTGGTGCAACACACATTAACTGACAGCCCAAATGCGGGCAACTCGCTGCAAGGCTCTAACCCGGCAGCCCATGACAACGCGTGGCTGTTGCGGACCACCGTGGCGCCCAGCCAGAAAACAAACGGCCCGCAGCCTTTGTCGGGTCTGCGCTTTGCGGTCAAAGACAACATCGATGTTGCAGGCCTGGTGACCAGCGCCGCCTGCCCTGCTTTTGCCTTTGAACCGCAGGAAAGCGCACAAGTGGTGCACAAACTGCTCAACGCCGGTGCAACGCTGGCGGGCAAGACAAATCTAGATCAATTTGCCTGCGGCCTCAACGGCACACGCTCGCCGCATGGTCCGGTGCCCAATGCCTTTGACCCCGCTTATGTATCAGGCGGGTCGAGCTCCGGCTCTGCTTATGTGGTGGCAACGGGCCAGGTTGATTTTTCACTCGGCACCGACACCGCCGGCTCGGGCCGCGTGCCGGCCGGGCTCAACAACATCGTGGGCCTCAAGCCCTCACGCGGGCTGATCAGCACGCGCGGCGTGTTGCCAGCTGCGCAAAGTGTGGACTGCG
Organism: Polaromonas sp.; assembly: GCA_044361945.1. Taxonomy (GTDB): domain Bacteria; phylum Pseudomonadota; class Gammaproteobacteria; order Burkholderiales; family Burkholderiaceae_C; genus Polaromonas. The sequence continues at coordinate 812 of JBIKHX010000291.1, forward strand.
TCTCTATTTTTGCGCGCACGGTGGCCACCGCCGTACAGGTGCTCGAAAGCGCCATCGGACACGACCCGCAGGACGCTTACTCACGCGCCCTGCCGCTGGACAGCAGCGCCTTTGCGGCGAGCTTTCACTTCGGTGTGCCGGACCAGCTCGAATTCTTTGGCGACACGCAGGCCGAAGCTGCATTTGCAGAGGCCATAGAGCGCCTGCAAGCCATGGGCGGCACGCCGGTGCAACTCGACTTTGCGCCTTTCAAGCAAGCGGCTCAGTTGCTCTACGGCAGCGCGCTGGTGGCCGAGCGCTACGCCGCCATCCGCCCCTTCTTTGACGCGCACGAGGCCGCCGTGATCGAGCCGGTGCGCAGCATCATTGCCAGTGGCAAAAAGTTCAGCGCGGCCGACCTCTTTGACGCGCAGACCCAGCTCAAGCTGCTCGGCCAACGCGCCGATGCACTGTGGCCGGGGCTGGACCTGCTGGTGGTGCCGACCGCGCCCACGCACTACAGCGTGGCCGCCATGCAGGCCAATCCGGTCGAGCTCAACCGACGTCTGGGCGAGTACACCAACTTCGTCAACCTGCTCGACTACGCGGCCCTGTCGGTGCCCAGCGCGATCCGGCCTGACGGCTTGCCGTTTGGCATCACGCTCATTGGCCGCTGCGGCAGCGACTGGCAAATCGCCGAGCTCGGCCAGCGTTATCACCACTTAACCGGACTCACGCAAGGCGCCACGGGTGAGCCGCTGCCGGCGCCCAAGCCGATGGCCGGCTTAAGCCGCCCCGCTGCAGCCAGCGTGCGCGTGGCCGTGGTCGGCGCGCACCTGTCGGGCATGCCGCTCAACAGCCAGCTCATTGAGCGCGGTGCCACGCTGGTGGGCAGCACCAGCACTGCACCTGACTACCGTTTTTACGCGCTGCCCGGCAGCACACCGCCCAAGCCGGGCTTGTTGCGCGTTGCCCCCGGCCAGGGCGCGGCCATAGCGCTTGAAATCTGGGACATGCCGCTGGCGCACTACGGCTCATTCGTTGCACTCATTGCGGCCCCGTTGGGCATTGGCACGTTGCGACTGGCCGACGGCAGCAGCGTGCAGGGTTTTGTCTGCGAAGCCGAAGGCGTGCTGGGCGCGCAAGACATCACGCACCTGGGCGGCTGGCGGGCTTATGTCGCGCACATGTCGCCCAAGGCTGAGTCCTAGAACCTTTCATTTTTTTCACGTCACTTTTTCACCTCATTAAAGGAGTTTCATCATGACCGCATCAAGCCAGCCCTCCAAATCTGCCGCTTCACGCCGCCGTTTGCTCCAAGCCGGCGCTGCCGTGCTGGGCACTCTGGCCATGCCCGCCACCGTGCTGGCGCAGGCCCGTCCGAAGATCCGCATTGGTTATTGGCCTGTGGCCGCCGGCTTGCCGTTTTTTGCGGCCATTGAAAAAGGCTACTTCAAAGAAGCCGGTCTGGATGTCGAGGCCATCAAGTTCGCCGGCGCTCAGCAGGTGATGGAAGCCATGCTTGCCGGCCGCTCGGACGGCAGCTCCAACGGTACCGGCTCGGCCAACCTGGCCATCGGCGAGATTGCCCAGCCCGGCCTGTTCAAAATATTTGCCACCAACCCGAGCAACGCCAAGTTTGTGCTGGACGAATTCATCGTGCCCAAAGACAGCCCGGTCAAAACCATGGCCGATCTCAAAGGCAAGAAAGTCGCATCCGGCCCCGGCATCCAGAACGTCACGCTGGCCAAGACCATGCTTGAGCGTGCCGGTGCCACTGGCGCCACGGTGATCGAGCTGCCGATTGGCCAGCACGTCGCCGCTCTGGTCGCCGGTCAGGTCGACGCCTGCTACACGCTCGAGCCCACCGGCACCATCGGCCGCATGAACGGCACCACCCGCGTGATTGAAGCCGGCGTGGTGGCAAAGTACATCCTGGGCGACGCCATGGCCCCGTGGCATGGCGGCGCGGCCAGCCTGACCACCGAGTTCATCAAGAAGAACCCGGATGTGGCCAAGAAATTCATCGCCGCTTACACGCGCGGCATTGAGTTGGTGCGTACCAAGCCGGCCGAGGCACGCACCTTCATGAAGGGCTACACCGCCATCGAAGGCGCGCTCACCAGCGAAGTGCCGCTGGCCTCTTACATGCTCTACAACGAGTTCAAGCCCAGCGACGTGGCTTACTTCCAGAAGTTCTACGACCTGTTCACCGAAAAAGGCATCTTCGACAAGAAGGTGCTGGTCGATGGCCTGCTCTACAAAGACTAAGCCATGCCTTACCTGATCTCCCCTGTGGTGGGCGCCGATTCCAGCACGGCGGCCAATACAGCGCCTGCCTCGGCGCCTGCAACGGCAGCTGCGCCCGCCTGGTCCGCGGCCGCCCCGCAGGCCAGCACGCCGCCCAAGGTGTCCGCCGCCAGTCGCCTGTTGCCCTTCATCGGCCCGCTGGTGCTCTTCATAGTCTGGGACATCGCGGTGCGCTTTGGCTTCATCAAGGCCATCTTGCTGCCCAGCCCGTCGGCCACCCTGGTGGCGCTGGTCACCGGATTCGCCGGCGGCACGCTGCTGCTCGATTTCGGCGTGACCTTCCTGCGTACCCTGCAGGCTTTCACGGTGGCGGCGGTGGTCGGTGTGCCGCTGGGTGTGTTGCTTGGCAGCAATGAAAAAGCCTACCGCAGCGTCGAGTTTCTGATTGACTTTTTCCGCTCCACGCCCTCGTCGGCGCTGATCCCGTTGTTCCTGCTGATCTTTG
>JBIKHX010000015.1:0-15852 GCA_044361945.1 Polaromonas sp.
GGTGGCGATTGCTGCTTTCGGTGCGTTTTTGATCGTCATCTTCAACAGCGCCTATGGCGTCATCAACGCCCGCAAGCAACGCGTCATGGCCGCGCGCGTCATGGGCGCTTCACGCTGGCAGATTTTCAAAGATGTGCTGATCTGGGAAAGCCTGCAGCCCACCTTCGTCGGTCTGCGTTCGGCCGTGTCGATGGCGCTGGTGATTGTCATCGTGGCTGAGATGTTCATCGGCTCGGAAAGCGGCTTGGGTCACCGCATCATTGATGCGCAGCAAGTGCTCAACGTGAAAAGCATGTACGCCGCTATTTTGTCGGCCGGTGCGCTGGGTTACGCGCTGAACATTTTATTTTTGATGGCCGAACGCCGCATCGTGCACTGGAGTGGAAGATGACTGTATTGAATGCGCCCTTCAGCACCGATGTGCCGGTGCCGCCTTTCCGGCCCGGCCCGGCCGGCACGCACATCACCATCCGCGGTCTGACCAAGTACTTTGCCGGCTGGCCCTTGTACGAGAACTTTGACCTGGACATTCCCAAGCACAAGATCACCTCGGTCTTCGGCCCCAACGGCTGCGGCAAGTCCACGCTGATCAACATGATCGCCGGCCTGGTGCCGATTGACGCAGGCGAGATTTTGTTTGACGGCAAGACGCTTAAAGACACCAAGATCGGCTACGTTTTTCAGAACTACCGCGAAGCGATGTTACCCTGGATGCGCACCATCGACAACATCGCCTACCCGCTCAAGCTCGAAGGCAAGAGCAAGGCCGAGGTGGACCGCCGCATGGCTGAGTTGGTGGCCTCGTTCGACGTCAAGTTTGATTTGAACCGCTACCCTTATGAGCTCTCAGGCGGTCAGCAACAGACCGCCTCCATCATGCGGGCACTGGCGCCCAATCCTGAAGTGCTGTTTCTCGACGAGCCTTTTTCGGCGCTCGATTTTGAAATGACGCTGTTCATCCGCGAGAAGCTGCAAGAGGTGTTCATACAGACCGGCACCACCATGTTGCTGGTCTCGCATGACCTCGAAGAAGCGGTGTACCTGGCTGACGAGGTGCTGCTGCTGACCAAGCGGCCGACGCGCGTGGCCGAAATCCTGCCTTACGGCGATGCGCGGCCGCGCACCACCGAAACGCTGTCGGAAGCCAGCTTCATTCACGCCAAAAAACGCAGCCTCGAAGTCTTTCAGCGCGAAGTGCGGCGCTAAACTGGAGCCATGCCCGACATGAACGAGCAACAGACCCTGGCCTATGTGCAGGCCACCGCCGCGCTGATGCGCCTGCCGCTGGACGCCGCGCAAGCGGCGCGTGTGGCGGTGCATTTGCAGCGCACCGTGGCCATGGCCGGCTTGCTGGACAGCGCGGCACTGGCGCCGCATGACGAGCTGGCGCAAATTTACTCTCCTGCACCGTTTCCGGAGTCAGACCCGGTGCCACCCAAAGGCCGACCATGAGCGGGCCTAACCTGCTGCGTGAATTCGGCGACGACGCCGCCCGCATGGCGCAGGCCGTGCGCAGTGGCGCCGTCAGCGCACGCGAGCTGCTGGCCGCCAGTCTGACGCGCATAGCAGCCACCGACGGCCAGGTCAACGCCTTCACCTTGCAGACCCGCGCCCGCGCTGAGGCCGAGGCAGACGCTGTGGATGCGCAGCGCGCCCGGGCACCGCAAGCGTTGGGCCCGCTGGCCGGCGTGCCCTTTGCGGTCAAGAACCTGTTTGACATTGAGGGCGAAGTCACGGTGGCCGGCTCGACAGTCAACCGCAGCCACGCGCCGGCCGAAGCAGACGCCGTGCTGGTGCAGCAAATGCAGTCGGCCGGCGCGGTGCTGGTGGGCGCGCTCAACATGGACGAATACGCCTACGGTTTCACCACCGAAAACACGCACTACGGCCCTTGCCACAACCCGCATGATCTGGCGCGCATCAGCGGCGGCTCGTCCGGCGGCTCGGGCGCGGCGGTGGCCGCCGGCCAGCTGCCCATCACACTGGGTTCAGACACCAACGGCTCGATCCGCGTGCCCGCGTCGCTGTGCGGCGTCTGGGGTCTCAAGCCCACCTTCGGGCGCCTGTCGCGGCGCGGCACTTACCCCTTTGTCTACAGCATCGACCACCTCGGCCCGCTGGCCAGCAGCGTGGCCGGCTTGGCACTGGCCTATGACGCGCTGCAACGTGCCGACGCGCGTGACCCCGGCTGCCATGCGCTGCGCGTGCAGCCTGTCACGCCGCTCATGCAAGGCGCTGCCCCCGGCTTGCGCATTGGCGTGCTGGGCGGCTACTTTGAAGAACACGCGAGCGCCGCTGCCCGCCAAGCCGTGAGCCTGGCCGCGCAGGCACTGGGCGCCACCAACACCGTACAGTGGCCCGACGCGGCGCTGGGCCGCTCCGCGGCATTCATCATCACGGCCAGCGAAGGCGGCAGCTTGCACCTGGACGATCTGCGCACGCAGTCGTCTGATTTCGAGCCACTGTCGGTAGACCGCTTCATCGCCGGTGCCTTGCAGCCGGCTGATTGGTACTTGCGCGCGCAGCGCTTTAGGCGTGTCTATCGCGAGCGCATCAACGCCTTGTTTGCCGACTGGGACGTGCTGATCACCGCCGCTACGCCCGTGAGCGCGCCACTGATCGGCACCGAGTGGCTGGACCTCAACGGCACGCAGCAGCCCTGCCGCGCCGCCATGGGTTTGCTGACACAGCCCATCTCGTTTGCCGGCTGCCCGGTGGTGACAGCGCCGCTGTGGCCTGAAGGCACAGGCGGCATGCCAATGGGCGTGCAACTGATTGCCGCGCCCTGGCGCGAAGACCTGGCTTTTGCGGCCGCACAGCGCCTGGCGGAAGCCGGCGTGGCGCGGGTCCGGCCTGTGAATTTTTAATCGACTGACAAAGAAACATGACCGACATCAACCTTCCTGACGTGCTGGCCGAAGTCACCGCTGAGTTCATGCGCTATGAAAAAGCACTCATCTCCAACGACGTCGCCGTGCTCGACGAGCTGTTCTGGAACAGCCCGCACACGCTGCGTTATGGCGCCACTGAAAACCTCTACGGCTACGCCGAGATCCAGGCCTTTCGCGCCGGCCGGCCGGCGCAAGGGCTTGAGCGCGTGCTTCTTAAGACCGTCATCACCAGCTACGGCCGCGACATGGCGACCGCCAACGTCGAGTTCCAGCGCAAAGGCAGCCCGCGTACCGGCCGCCAAAGCCAGACCTGGCTGCGCACCAACGATGGCTGGCGCGTGGTGGCGGCGCATGTGAGTCTGCTGTCCTGAGCGTTGCTGCTAGAGTCCGGGCGTGAACATCTCAAGCTTCCGGCCCGCGCCCGCGCATCCTTCGCGTGCGGTGGACGTTTACACCCAGCTCAAGCGCGACATCGCCGAGTTCCGGCTGGTGTCGGGGGACCGTTTTACCGAAACCGAAATCAGCGAGCGTCTGGGCGTGTCGCGCACACCGGTGCGTCAGGCGCTGTTCAAGCTGCAGCAAGAGGGTTTTGTCGAGGTGCTGTTTCGCAGCGGCTGGCGCGTGCTGCCTTTTGACTTCAACCGCTTTGAAGAACTCTACGACCTGCGCATGGTGCTGGAGACCACGGCGGCGCACCGGCTGTGCGAAGGCGCGCACAAGGTGGATGCCGCCAAGCTGAATGAGCTGGTCGCTATCTGGCTGGTCAGCCCTGAGCAGCGCAGCACCGACATGCTGCAAGTCGCCGCCTGGGACGAGGCTTTTCATTGCGCGCTGGTCGAGGCGGCCGGCAATGCCGAGATGGCGCGCGTGCACCGGGAAGTGACCGAGCGCATCCGCGTGATCCGCCGGCTTGACTTCACGCAGCCCTCACGCATCACCGCCACGTATGACGAGCACAGCAAGATCCTGCGCGCCATCCAGCGCAAACGCGGCGACCAGGCGGCTCTGCTGCTGCGCGCCCACATAGAGGCTAGCCAGGCCGAGGTGCGCAAGATCACGCTGCACCAGGTGCATCTGGCGCGGCAGTTGGGCACGCACGCGCAGCGCAGTTAAAGCCAAACTTTTTTGCAAAAAAACTTCACATCCGTGAAGGTCTGCACATATTGGCCGCATCGGCCGCCATTCAAAGCGCGAACTTATAGCCCAAAGTGATGGGCGCATGGCGCCCTTGCGGCCATGCCCACGGATGAAAAACCGTGCTCAGTACAAATAGGCTTTTTCGGTTGGAAGGCTTCAGCGCAAGTAGCGGATGCACTTGCGAAGTTATTCAAGCAACCGAACGGTGCAAAAAACATGGACAACGAATTTGGCAGATTCAATCTGTCCGCACACAAAACAACGCATTAATTTATGTCTCTGAAAACTAGAGACTTTCTAACGAGTAACGCATCGTGTGATTTGACGGCCCACCTTGTTATCCCGCAAACTTGCCAGTCATAACAAAGTTAGCCGCCTTAAATCTATGCAAGCAACATATTCCGAGTACGACTTCAACAGCAGTCTCACGCGAATCGACGAGCTACTTGACGGCGCAGATGCCAGCTATAGCGATTGCGCAGGTATACCGGGGCGGGATGGTCTCACGTTCAACAATGGCTTCTACGTTGATGTCACTGTTCTCTTCGTAGACATGCGCGGCTCCAAGGGACTAGCCGAAAAGCACACACGTCCAGTCTTAGCAAAGATCTACCGCGCGTATATCTCTGAACTCATAGCCGTTTTTCGGGGGAATTCAAAGATTTCTGAGATCTACATCGAAGGCGATGGACTCTGGGCAGTGTTTGATACGAAAACAAAGGCCGACGTCGACGATGCTTTTCAGTCTGCCTACATGGCAGCTTCACTTGTCGACATTCTCAACATCAAGTTGGAGCGAAAGGGCTACTCGACCATCGAAGTTGGCATCGGACTGGATGACGGAGACAGTCTGTATATCAAGGCGGGCTACAAGGGTTCCGGCATCAACGAGGTTGTATGGATTGGCAGAGTCGTGGGTCAAGCGGCGAGTCTCTGCAAGAATGGAAATCGCTCCTGGCAAGACAAGGAGATCATGGTGTCTAGTCACGTCTACAACCAACTGAAAGAAGAGAACAAGGCCTTGCTTACGTGGAGCGCTGAGCGTACCTGCTTTCACGGCAACGTGGTACAGGTTGGCATGAACTACTGGGTTGCTGCCAATGAATAGTCGCAGCGAATTTGTCGTTGCAGCCATTGCCGAGGCACAAGCAACAATCAGAGCAATCGACGTAAAGGTCGCTGCGCTTTTGGTCGCCGCACTCGCCCCGGTTCCCTTGCTCGCTTCAATCGGAGAGTGCTTCTCGGGCATCTACAAGGAGTGGGGAGGATTACTTATCGGAGCAACCCTTATCGTGTTCTGTGTGTCTTGGGCGCTCGCGCTCATTTGCTATGCCATGGCCATAGGCGCAATTAGCAGTCCCTCTACACATGTTCGGAGCGCTGTAACACGCTCTGGAGCACTGTACGGGCCAGAGATCTACAAGCTATCTGTTTTAGATGCCCTGATAAACCGCAGCAGCGTTAAGTCCAGCACTGAGCCAACAGCACACTTGCTAAACATGCCCAACACCCCTGACGAAATTGAGCGGGAGCTTGCGTTTGAACACTTGAAGTTGATCTACATACGCGACATAAAACTCCTTCGATTGCGCTGGGGCTTTCGCATGTCTGCAATCGCGATTGCAGTTGGAGCATCCTTGTATACCCTTGCTCGGTACTACCTAAAGCAGTGCGGCCCCTAAGACGGCTAACCCTTCGCTCAAGCAGCGCGCCAACGTCAGGCCACAAGGCCCGGTCTGGCAGTACGCGGTAGATTTTCACCGGCCCGGGCCTGGCGACCTACCGTCGACCGCTTAACTCGGACATTAGCCGTCACCAAAGATGCATCACTCAGAGCAGCCCCGCATTGAACTCAAGCATGCGCACTAAGCTATGGATTCAATGCGCGATGCCGTGACGCTGAACGAGTTTGAAGAAAGTTGGAAGGAATTTCTGCGACGTATAGAGCGAACGTGGAACAAGATGCAGTCCCACTATGGAAAAAGCCCCAAATGGACTGGCTGGCAAAGCAAGTACGAGTCAATCAGAAAGAAGGATCAGCTGCTGTCGTACCTGGTCAACGCACGGGGCGCTGAGGAGCATACGGTGGATGCAGTCGTAAGCACGAACCCGGGCTGTATCACTATCGATCCCGCTGAGGGCAATTTCATGCACATCGAGAGTCTTTCACTTAACAACGGAGTCCTAAAAGTAAAGTCGACTCAAAAGCTAAAAATCGACTTCATTTCGGCGACGATCGAATTGCTCCCTGTGGTGAACAGAGGTCGTAGATACGAAGTTCCGAAAGAACATCTAGGGCAAGCCATCAATCCGCAAGATGCCATGTCTGTTGCCAAAGCAGCCTTTGCCTTCTATGAGTCAGCCTTGGCCAACGCAGAGAAGTTCTTTGTCAAGTGACAGCAACGGCTAACCCCGCATTTCAAACGGTAAACGTCCTAAAAATCATGAACCATCCCAACCTTGGCAACGCGCCCTACCAGCTGAACACGACCGCGCGTCATGCGCTTTTCAACCAGGGCGAACTTGCTCAACTGACCGTCGGTTCGTTTGGACGCAGACATTTTGGAGTTTTTCAAAGCGCAAGGGGCTATTACCAGTCTCGTATTTCTGCAGTGCTTCGTACGGCAGTGGCGCAAAATTTAACTGCCCGTCCAAGTGCGACAACGCGTAAGCGCGTTGCGACTTGAGTTGATCGTTGGGCCTCAGAAATCCGGCCCGCAGCGCGTCAAGCGCTAAACTCGTTTCCCTGGAGGTGTTATGGACACTGCAATCGTCACGCGAGACCCTGAAATCATGAGTGGAGCGCTGTGCTTCGCGGGCACGCGCGTCCCCGTGAAAAACTTGTTCGACTACTTGGAAGGCTCCTCTTCGCTAGAGGAGTTCCTTGAGGACTTTCCTTCTGTGTCCCGCAAGCGCGCAGTCGCTGTACTAGAGGCTGCGCGTGAGAGCTTGGCTGCAGATGCGTCTGCTGCTTGACGAGTGCGTGCCCGCACGCTTGCGGAAGGCACTTCCATCGCACCAGGTATCCACGGTTACGCAGGAAGGCTGGTCCGGCGTCAAGAATGGGCAGCTGTTGGCGCTCGCAGCTGCAAAATTTGATGCCTTCATAACAGTCGACAAGAATCTCCCGTATCAGCAGAACACATCAACTCTGCCGGTTTCGGTCTTCGTGCTGGACGCACTTTCAAATGAGCTGCCATACCTGCTGCCTCTTATTCCGGAACTTGAGGCCGCGTTGTCGAGCCACAAGCAAGGCAGCTATGTGCTGTTGCGCACTGAGGCCTAACCCCGGGACCGGGTCAGAAGCTCATCCAGTGCGTCGGCAATGCGTTCATCGCCCCGTAGCTTCTGGGTAATCCCAACTGGGTCGGGCTGGCGGGCTTGATGGCCGTAACCGATGGTCCCAAACTTCGCGGGGCAAACATATGAATCAACGAGGACGGGGATTCGAACCAAGCGCACTCAAAATTCAAGTCTTAGTTTGAAAATATTTCGCTGAGAGCATCAACCAACGCTACGCACTGCTCAGGTGTTCCCACGGTAATACGCAAGAACTCGTCAATACGAGCTAGGTTGAAGTGACGCACGAGAATGGCGCGTTCGCGTAAGCTGCTGGCCAGTGCAGCGCTGCTGTGAACTGGGTGGCGTGCAAATACAAAGTTAGCTGCAGAGGGCAAGACTTCAAAGCCCAAGTCTTGGAGATCTGCTGCGAGCTGTTCGCGGGCAGCAATGACTTTGGCGCAGTTGTTGCGGTAATAAGCATCGTCTTCCACGGATGCAATTGCACCCGCCAGCGCCAAGCGGTCGAGTGGGTAGGAGTTAAAGCTGTTTTTCACACGCTCCAAACCTTCGACCAATGCATTGGAGCCAATGGCGTAGCCCACGCGCAAGCCTGCGAGTGAGCGGCCCTTGGAGAAGGTGTGGCAAACCAACAGGTTGGGGTAGCGCTTGACCAAGGCGACGGCGCTGTCGGCGCCGAAGTCCGTATAAGCCTCGTCAATCAATACCACCGCCTGTGGGTTGCCAGCCACGATGCGTTCCACTTCGGCCAGCGGCAGCTCGCATCCCGTGGGCGCATTGGGGTTCGGGAAAACGATGGCGCCTGCGGCTTGGCCGTCGCGGGGCAGGTAGTCGTCGGCGCGGATGCTGAAGTCATTCGCCAGCGGGATGGTTCGGTAGTCAATGCCATACAGCGCACAGTACGCGGGGTAAAAGCTGTAGGTGATGTCGGGGAACCACAGACCCCCTGGGTGTTTGAGTAGCGCCACGAAGGCATGTGCCAGTACTTCGTCCGAGCCATTGCCCACAAAGACTTGGTTGGCTTGCACGCCGTGGTGACGGGCCAGCGAGGTTTTGAGCGCATCCGCGTTGGGGTCAGGGTACAAGCGAAGGGTGTCGTTGGTGGCGGCACGAATGGCTTCGAGCGCGCGTGGGGAAGGGCCCCAAGGATGCTCGTTGGTGTTGAGCTTGATCAGCTTGCTGATTTTGGGTTGTTCGCCCGGAACATAGGGCGTCAGGCCGTGTACAACGGCGCTCCAATATTGGCTCATCGGGTATCTCCGTGATGCGGCAGAGCCAAAGCGCTTGCCGTCTGCAAAGTAAACTTAATTTGAGATTAATGGTATCAGGCTCACCCTAAGACTCCCCTCTAAAGCGAATGTGAATTTTGGCGAAAAAACCAAATCAAGGCAGCCATTGCCCAGCACATGATCTTTCTTGAATACAGCGCCCGACAGACCGATAAATAATTGCGGACCCTCTCTTCAACGGACACCCACTCATGACACCTTCAGGCGACCTTGACCTTGTGCGCTCCCAACTTGCTCCGGGTGGCACGCTGCGCGCGGCGTTAAATCTGAGCAACTTCCTGTTGAACTCTGGCCGGTCGAAAGAAGGAGAGTGGCTTGGCGTGGCACCTGATCTCGCCCGGGCTATTGCGCATGACATGAGCGTTGACGTAGTTTTTGTACCGTACCCATCGCCGGGAGAGGTGGCCGATGCGGCTGATACGGGGGCCTGGACGATAGCCCTGATAGGGGCTGACCCGATACGCGCGCGCCGCATTGGCTTCACCGCGCCTTATGTGGAAATCGAGTCCACCTATCTGGTACCACCCGGCTCCAGTTTGGTCACACCCGCAGACGTGGACCAGCCCGGCCAGACCATCGCTGCGTTTACCGGCAGCGCCTACGAATTGTGGTTGCGCAGAAATCTGAAGCACGCCACATTGGTTGCTGCGACCAGCATTGCAGACTCATTGAATCGGTGCCGTGACGGGAGTTTGAGTGCCCTGGCTGGACTGAGGTCGCGCCTGGTTAATGATCGCGACGCTTGGCCAGGCTCACGCGTACTCGATGGAAACTTCATGAAGGTGCAGCAAGCAGTCGGCACGCAAAAAGACAACGCAGCCGGCTTGGAATACCTTCAGGGGTTCGTTGAAAAAGTGAAAGCTGAAGGGCTGGTGGCCAGCTTGATTTCCCGTCACAAGGCAGACGGGTTGACTGTTGCGCCGCGCGCTTGAGTGCGATGAGCTCACAGGCTGCGAGCTGAACGGCTTCGTACGGCCTTCGAGCTTACTTTCCGCCGTCTATGGAAATCGTCTGCCCGCTGATCCAGCCGGCGTGTTCTGAGGCAAAGAACAAAACCCCATTGGCAATGTCTTGAGGCGTGCCCAGGCGCTTAAGGGCAATGTTTTTCAGCAGGGCCGCCTGTCCGGCCTCGCCCATCGCCTCCCATTGCCGCTCGGTGTTCTGGTTAGAACGTATGAATCCGGGTGCGATGCAGTTGACGGTAATGCCCCATTCGCCGAGTTCGTGTCCGAGCTGGCGCGTCAGGCTCACCAGCCCTGCCTTGGACGCTGCATAGGCCTGGATGCCGGTGAGCGTGATGGTCAGACCGGCGCCGCTCGCGATGTTGATGATGCGCCCGCGCTTGGCGGCCTTCATGCCAGGGGCAACCGCCTGGCACAGGTAAAACGCGCCGCTCACGTTGACAGCAAAGATGGCGTTCCATTGAGCCGGAGTGACAGCCTCAAGGGGTTGGCCAACTTGTCCAAGCACACCACCTGCGTTGTTCACGAGGATGCCGACAGGGTGGCCTGCCGCGCCGATTTCTGCCACCAGCGCATGGACGGCCTCCGGCCGCGTAATGTCCAGCACACGGGCTTCGCACCATCCCCCTTCGGCCACGCACAAGTGTGCAGTTTCAGCGAGCTCCTGCTCAACGATGTCCAGCGCCCATACACGAGCGCCATGGCTTGCCAGGGTCTGGCAGATTGCACGGCCAAATCCGTGCGCCGCACCTGTGACGATGGCAGTCTGGCTTGAAAGGTCGATGTGCATGGCGGTGTGATCAGGTTGAGGTGGCAGGCGCGCTTTCGCACACTGCCATCAATTCAGAAAAAGTAGCTGCTGCCATCGGCTTGCGCCCTTCCTCGATGTCATGAATCAAGGCCACCAGGCAACTTATGGCGGGCGTCGGCACGCCGACCTCGCGTCCTATTTCAGCAATGACCCCGATTTGAGGGTCGACCTCTGTTTTGCGTTTGCGCACGGCCAGATCGCGGTAGATGCCGGAGTGTGTCTTGGCTGTGTAGCGGTTGAATTCAGCCAGGGCTGCAATCGACGCGCGCGCCCCAGCCTCTGACGCACCCGGCGCGAAGCAGGCTGGGTCAAACCCGTTGAACCCGATGGGTACGACGCGCCGTGCAGCGGCCACCGCCATCACCTCGCGTGCGAGTCGGTCGAACACCACAAAACGCTTCGGGTCTTCAAAATTTGCAGTCATCGAGTCGGTGGTCAGCCCAGTGGCAAACAGCATCGCGCCGTAAGCGAGCTTGCCCCACAGATAACCCCAGATATTGTCTGTGAGCACCGCAGCCGGCTCAAAGATGGCAAGGTCGCGCTGCATCTGCCGCGTGCGCTCACGGATACTGCCGTCGATCTCGCCCACCACCACGGCGGCGCGGTTGCCAAACAGGATCTCGCCAGGGCCCAGCCAGTCAGCGCCGTAATTGACAAAGCAACCCATGGTGCGCTCGGCGCCTGCCATGCGTGCAATCGTCAACTCATTGAGGCCGTTTTGCGCGGAGAGAACAAAGCCGTCCGGCGCGAGATGCGGCAGCAGCATGGCCATGGCGGCTTCGGTCGCCTGCGCCTTGACTGCCAGCACGATGCACCCAAAGGTGCCGCGTAGCTCTTGCGGCGTGACACAGGGCACCACTTGCCTGAACTGCTCCACCGGGCCGCTGATGTTCAAGCCCGTGGTGCTGCAGGCAGTGGCGTGCTCGGCCACGATGTCCACCATCTGGACTGGCATACCCGCACGCGCCCAATAGGCCCCCAGCACGCCGCCGATGGCTCCTGCACCCCAGATCAAAATGGGTTCACGCGGCGGCGACATCAAGCTTGTCCCATAGCATGCAGTTCGGCATGCGTAGCCACCGTCATGTCACCCTCGGTCGTGATCCAGCCTCGGTACATGCCCAGCGTGTTGTACGGCGCGAACGGGTTGCCGGTGGCGCCGAGCGTAACCATGCCAGCACCGATTTTGTAGCTGGCAAGGGTTTCGAATACCAGGGTATTTGCCGCATCTTGCAGTGCCTGCCCACCGTAGTGCATGCGCGCCGCAAGATCGTAAGCAGCCACCCGGCGAATAAAGATTTCCCCCTGCCCGGTGCACGACACCGCGCAAACACCATCGCGTGCATAGGTGCCGGCACCGATGATGGGGCTGTCGCCAATCCTGCCGGGAGGTTTGTTGTTGAATCCGCCAGTGGACGTGGCTGCTGCCAGGTGCCCGTGGGCATCACGCGCCACAGCGCCTACCGTGCCGTGCTTTTCTGCTTCGGTGGCAGGAACGAAAGACCCTGTCTGGGCGCGCTGCTTCAGCAGGCTCAGGGCGTCTATGCGGCGTTGGGTGGTGAAGTAGGTTGGCTCCACCATGGAGAGGCCGACGCTGGCAGCGAACTCGTCTGCCGCATCGCCGGCCAGCAGCACCGCCGTTCCGCCGTCAAGCACAGCGCGAGCGGCCGCAATCGGGTTGCGCACCCGGCGCACCATGCACACCGCTCCAGCGGCCAGGTTGTTGCCGTCCATGATGGCGGCATCCAACTCATGCTCGGCGCGTGCCGTCAGCGCAGCGCCATGTCCGGCGTTGAAATGCGGGCTGTCCTCCAACACGACCACGGTCGCCTGAACTGCATCCAGGGCAGAGCCCCCGCCGCGCAGAATTTTCCAGCCCGCGCGCAAGGCCAGTGCCATGTGTTCGCGGCTCTCGGCCCAGTCCGCTTCGCTCTGCAGGCTGCGCTCCAGAGTGCCACATCCTCCGTGCAGCCCCAGGGCAATCCCAGCCATGCCTTACTTAACCGGCTTGATGTTCATCGCCAGCGTGTCTTCGTCCACGCGCGGCTTGATGGTCACTTTGCTCTTTTGCATCGCCCAGGCCGAACCCACCGCCACAATGGGCAGGCGCTGCTTGTCTTTATCGACCAGCGCGTTGGCGTCTTCGAGGTACTTGCGGCGCTTGGGAACATCCATCTCGATGGCAGCGGCCTGCAGGAGTCGGTCCATTTCGGGGTTGTTGTAATTGAGCACATTGAACGCGCCCATCTTCTTGTCCTTGTCGTTCGAGTGCGCCAACGACGACAGCGTGTAATGCGCCTCGCCAGTCAGCGTGCCCCAGCCAGACATCGACATCGAAAACTCACCCCGGGTGCGGGCCGGGAAGAAAACCGCTGTGGGTTGTGCGTTAGGGGTGGCATCAATGCCGACGGCCGCGAGCATCTGCGAGATCGAGGTGCCGACCTGAGTGTCTCCGGGCAGCCGGTCTTTGGTGAAGTAGAACTGGATCTTGAAGCCGTTCGGATAACCTGCATCAGCGAGCAGTTTTTTGGCTGCAGCCGGGTCGAACTTGAGCTCTGGCAGCGACTTGTTGTAGCCAAAGATCGACGGCGTCACCATCTGGCCGGCAGGCTTACCCAGGCCTTCCATTGCAAATTCGGCCAGGGCTTTGCGGTCAATTGCCAGATCAATCGCCTGGCGCACGCGCAAGTCCAGCAGCGGATTTTTTGCAAGCGGCGAGCCATCCTTGTTGCTGGCGTTTTGCAGCTTATCGCGCAGGTCGAGTTCGACATTGAAAACATAGACCGTGTCGATGGTCTGCACGCTGAGTTTCGAGTCGCGTTTAAGTGTGGCCACGTCGGTGGCGGGCACGCGGGTAATCAGGTCAAGCTGACCAGCCTTGAGCTGAGCCACACGGGCTGCATCGTTGGCAATTTCCTTGCGCACGTGACGTGCCCAGGGCTCTTTCGGGCCCCAGTAGCCGTCGAAGCGGTCCAGCACCAGATCGCCCTTGGGTTGCCAAGACACGAATTTGTAGGGGCCGGTACCAACCGCTGCCTTGCCCGAATTGAAGGCCTCGTTGGCGTTGTCCTTGGTGAGGCCCGCAGCAGCCTTCGCCGAGACGATGAACAGACGGATGAAGTCGTTCGGCAAGGTCGGTGCCGCACCGTCGGTGGTTACCAGCACAGTGAGCGGGTTGATGACTTTGACTTCCTTGACGCGGCGCACGTAGATCGTGGTCGGGTTGGGGCCTGATACCACCGGGATGCGCTCAATTGAGAACTTGACATCAGCGGCGGTGAAATCCGAACCGTCGTGGAACTTCACGCCCTTGCGCAGTTTGAATTCCCAGGTCGTGTCGTTGATGGCCTTCCAGCTCTCTGCAAGGCGCGGCTGGATCTCTAGGCCGTCGCCGGACCACACCAGCGTGTCGAAGACATGCTTGAGCGATTCTGCGTGCGAACCGGTGGCTGTGAAGTGCGGGTCGATCGAGTCGGGACCCCCACGTACGCCGATGGTCAAGGTCTGGGCGCCTACTGACGTCAACATCGCGGCGGCACACAACACGCCTGTCAAAAAAGAACGCATGGAAATCTCCTGTTAGGGTTTGTCACGCGGATGCTGCGGGACTTACGGAAACTAATTTAAGCTCAAGCGTCTCTGGAGTCAATACCCTTTGGAACTAATTTGACGTATTGGCCCGCGCACCAATCCGGCGCTCAACGAGCATTTGCGAACCACGGTGGTGCAAGGCTAAAAATGCGGAAGTGGGGGTTTGCGGCGGACAAAATTATTGATACTATGCAAACACCCATACGCCTCTATTGTTCATTTTGGAACTATCTAACCCACTTGTCGCCATCGTCCCGCCCGGGCCCGAAACCGGTTCGGGCGCCATGCTCGGGCGCCACCGGCTCGATGCGTTCACGCACGCAAGGTTGTGGCGCAACCCCTGCGGATTCGCAGCGCGCTTTAATTACCTGGGCCTGCGTTACAACACGCCGCTCTATGGATGGGTCGAAGAGCACTTTGGCCTGTCACGCGCCGAGTTCGTGATTCTGTACAGCCTGGGCCTGTTCGACGGCGTGACCGCCAGCGAGATCGCTGCCTCCACGGCGTTCCCGAAGAACACGCTGAGCCGGGCGGTCAACCGCATAGCCAAACTGGGCCTGATTGCTCGCAACGAAGCCCAGGCCGACCGGCGACAGCAGAATTTGACGCTGACCCGCGCCGGTCAGGCCATCCTCGACGAAGCTATTCCCCGATTCATGGCGCTGGAAGAAGAAATGCTGTCGCCCCTTAGCCTTGTCGAGCGCGAAACGCTTTCGGTTTTGATGGCCAAGGTTGTGCTTTCAATGTTTGACGGCAACCTGCAACCCTCGGCCGAACCCGCCAAATCCTGAAGGAACACCTCATGAAACTTGCCGATATGAACTGGATGCAGGTACAAGAGCACGTCAAGCACGATCAACGCGCTGTGCTGCCACTAGGCTCAACCGAACAACATGGCTATCTGAGCCTGTGCGTCGACATGATCCTGGCCGAGCGGGTTGCCATCGACGCCGCAAAAACCATCAACGTGCCGGTTTACCCGACCATCAACTATGGCTTTACGCCGAGCTTTGTTGACTATCCGGGCACGGTCTCGCTGCGCCTGTCCACGCTGTGCGCGCTCATGTGCGACATCCTGGACCATATGGTGCGAGCAGGGTTTCGACAAATCGTCATCGTCAACGGACATGGTGGAAACGGTCCTGCACACGGCGCCATTTTGGAGTGGCTAGACCGCAACCGCGGCGTGCAGGTCAAGTGGCACAACTGGTGGAGCGCGCCCCGCACCCTGGCCAAGGTCAAGGAGATCGACCCATTGGCTTCGCACGCATCATGGATGGAGAACCTGCCCTGGACCCGGCTGGCCGGCGTGGTCATGCCCACCGAACGCAAGCCGATGATCAACATCGAAAAATACTTGCGCGTTGATCCGGCTCAAAAGAAGCTTCTCATCGGCGACGGCAACTTTGGCGGCTTGTACCAGCGACCGGACGAGGAGTTGATGGCGATGTGGGATGTTGCCGTGGACGAGACCCGAGCGCTTATAGAGGGTGGCTGGGACTGAACCCGGCGCGCCACCGTGCTTCCATTTATTCTTCAGCGCCTCATGCAGGCGGTCGTCGTGATGCTGGTCATCTCTGCCCTGGTTTTCGTTGGCGTTTACGCGGTCGGCAATCCGATCGACGTGATGATCTCGCCGGACGTGACGCAGGAGATCCGCGAACAAACGATCCGCGCCTACGGCTTCGACCTGCCTCTTTGGCAGCAATATGGCATTTTTCTGCAGCGCCTGATCACTGGCGACTTCGGCCGGTCTTTTGTCTACAACATGCCGGTGCTCGACTTGATCTTGTCGCGCCTGCCAGCGACGCTTGAGATCACACTGACTGCCGTCGTCGGTGCCGCGCTGCTCGGCGTGCCGCTCGGCATGT
>JBIKHX010000129.1:0-6044 GCA_044361945.1 Polaromonas sp.
ATGGCTGGGCTCGATATTGTGAACATTCCAACCAAGGGTGCTGGTGAAGCCATGACCGAAGTCCTCTCCGGGCGCTCACACGTCATGATCAATGCCAACAACGTTGCGTTGCCTTTTGCCAAGGATTCCCGCGTGCGACTACTTGGCGTGACCTCTGAAAAAGCCTCTCCCTTCGTGCCCGGTGTAGAACCTATCTCTGCTGCGTTGCCGGGCTATGTGTTCGACAGCTGGTTCGGTCTGCTTGCGCCGGCAGGAACACCACCTGAGATCGTCAACAAGCTCAACGCCGAAGTGGGCAAACTGGTCAAGCGCACCGATATCATCGAGCGCCTGCACAAGCAGGGCATCGAGCCCGGCAGCATGGCGCCGGAGGCATTTGCGCAACTGCTGCGTCAGGATTTCGAGCGCATGGCCAAGGTGGTCAAAACCTCGGGCGCCAAGGCGGATTGACTTTGCCCCGTCAAACAGCTGATCTGCATGATGACTTGAAGCGCATCAAGTCGGTGAATGGTCTGGCTATGTTGATCATGGCAGGGCCGGCCCTCTTGTGAATTCTGTCCCAGACACTCAGTTGGCTCTGGCCACCCAAATGGTGGCGCCCTCTGGGCCGTAGGTTTCTGCATGCGCCACGTTTCGGGCCAACCTGAAGCTGTCGCCCGCGACCAAGTGCCGTACCTGATCTCCTATTGCCAGGCTGTAGCTGCCTTTAATCACCAATACGCTGGCATCAAAAGGGTGTGTGTGCGTGTCCAATTGCTGGTTGGCCGGCCAGGTGCGAATCAATACCTCGTCGAATCCTTCTTCCAGTGATTGCTTTGTAAATTCAACCATGGTCATCTTGGTCATGGGCAGGCTCCATTAAGAAGGTATCGCAGAAATTCGCTGTCGTTGCGCGGCTTGATTTTGACATTTCCCCGTCAGCAATCCAACAGTGAGATCAAGGATAAGAGCTGGCGATGCCTATTCAGCGAAAGATCGGGTCTTCCTGAGAGATTGCTTGCCAACCCATTTAAAAAAGTAAACTTCCGGCATGCCCGCTCAGCGTTATTCGGACTTGGACCCGCCGACTCCTCTTGATCACTCTGCACGCTTGCGTGACATGGCGACCGGGCTGCCTTCGGGGCCGGGTGTTTACATTTTTCACGGGGAAGAGGGCACTCTGCCGCTGTACATTGGCAAGAGCGTCAACCTGCGCAGCCGGGTACTGTCGCACCTGCGCAACCCTGACGAAGCTAATTTGCTGCGGCAGACGCGGCGCATCAGCCACATCCGCACGGCGGGTGAGATCGGGGCGCTTTTGCTGGAGGCCAGTTTGATCAAGCAGCAGCAGCCCTTGCTCAATCAGAAACTGCGGCGCAACCGGCAGCTTTGCTCTTGGCGCTGGATGAACGATCAACTTGAAGTTGTCTATTCAAAAGATGTCAACTTCGCCACAGAGCCATCTTTGTTTGGTCTGTACGCCAGCCGCCATGCGGCCATAGAGGGACTGCATCAACTGGCTGACCAGCACCGGCTTTGCTATGGCGCACTGGGACTGGAAAAGCTCAAGCCGGGGCGTGCTTGTTTTCGCGCCACCATTTCACTGTGTGCAGGTGTATGCCGGGGTGATGAAAGTCCAGAGGCGCATGGTCAGCGCCTGTTCTCCAGCCTGGAGGGTTTGCGTGTGGCCTGCTGGCCTTACCCGGGGGCCATCGGCTTGACCGAGCGCTTCGAGGACCTTTGCCAGGTGCATGTGATTCGCAACTGGTGTTATCTTGGCAGTGTGAGCGACCTGAGCCAGGCCAGTGCGCTGGACGAGATGGCCGCTGGTTTCGATGCGGACGGCTACAAAATTTTGTGCCGCCCGGTGCTCAGCGGCAGCGCGCACATCACGCTGCTGGGCCCAAGCAACCTGAGGGAGACTGTATGAACCGAGCTGCGCAATCCGTTGGCAAATGGTTGGCGACCTATCTGAGCAAAGAGCTTGAGATAGATGGCACAGCGCCGCCATCGAACCCGCTGCACCTGCAAGCCATTTTGCAAGCGGGCGATGTTTTGCTGGTCGAAGGCAACACCCGGCTCAGTGGCGCTATCAAATACCTGACCCAGTCCACCTGGTCGCATGCCGCGCTTTACGTGGGTGTGGATGCTGCGCCCGGCATGCCGCAAGGTCACTGCCTGGTGGACGCGGACACCGTGCAGGGTGTGCGCAGTATCGGACTTGAAAAATTTGCCCACTTGCACACCCGCATCTGCAGACCGATTGGCCTGACGCCGCAAGAGCGCAACACGGTGGTTCAGGCTGCGATTGCAAAAATAGGCGACCAATACGACCTGCGCAATGTGTTTGACCTGGCCAGGTATTTATTTCCCACACCGCCAGTGCCCACCCGCTACAGGCGCAGGCTGCTGGCTTTGGGCAGTGGAGACCCCACACGCGCAATATGCTCTACGCTGATAGCGCAGGCCTTTGAAAGTATTCACTACCCCATACTTTCTTTAGAAAAGCGCCAGGCCCAGTCATCTGCTCAGGGTGCTTGGTTTGAACCCACGGCCTTCAAGCCCAAGCACTTCAGCTTGCTGACCCCCCGGGACTATGACGTCTCGCCGTACTTTGCCATCGTCAAACCCACGGTCGAGTGCGGTTTCAACTTCCGTGATTTGGAGTGGGCGCAATAATGCCCGGACACCCCTCAGAAGAACCCATGCATAGTGCAAACAAAATCGCGCCCAAAGCCTGGACTGCTGACGATGTCCGTCAGGATGACTCCTGGGTTCAGCGACTGAGTGCCACCGAGGTCGAGGGCTTTGACCTGGCCCTAGAGCACGCCAGGCGCCTGAAAAAGCCGCTGTTGGCAATGGAGCAGGCCGACTTTCCGCTGAGCGATGCGCCGCGTGCAGCACTGGAGCGTGCCGTAGCCACAACGCAGACCGGCTTTGGCATGTGCCTCGTGAAGGGCTTTCCGGTGGACCGTTGGAGTGAAGCCGACACCCGGCTGGCTTATTGGGGCATGGGCCTTTACATGGGTGTGGGCCGTACGCAAAACCGCGCCAGCCAGGTGATGAACGATGTGCGTGACGAGGGCGGTGACTACAAGGCCAAGGGCGGGCGCGGTTACAACACCAACGCCGGCCTGGACTTTCACCAGGACTCCTGCGACGTGGTGGGCCTCTTGTGCAGGCGCACTGCCAAAAGCGGCGGTACGAGCAAAGTGATCAGCTCCATGCAGCTGCGAAACGAGGTGCAGCGCTTGCGGCCGGACTTGATGGCGGTGTTACAGCAGCCGTTTTTTCACAGTTACCAAGGCACGCAAGACCCGTCTCAGCCGCCGTTTTACCGCTGCCCGATTTTTGGCAATCACCCTGAATTTTTTGTGGCCCGCACCAACCGCAAAAACACAGACGCCGCGCAACGCGATTTCCCCGAAGTGCCTCGCCTGACCGCCTTGCAGACCGAAGCACTGGACCTGTTAGACCAGCTGATGCCCAGCCCCTTGCTTTGCTACTCGATGGAGCTTGAGCGTGGCGACCTGCAACTGCTCAACAGCTACGTCACGCTGCATTCGCGCACGCCCTTTGAGGACTTTGAGCAAGCGGACGACAAACGCCACCTGCTGCGCTTGTGGCTGTCGATTCCCGCATCTCAACCCTTGCCGGCGGCTTTTGAAGAGTACTTTGGTGATGTGCGTGCCGGCGCGGTGCGCGGCGGTGTGCGCGGCAGCGCCATCACGCCAGAGTTTGTGGCCTACGAGCAGCGTCAGGCAGCGGTGATGGGCATGCCTTTGAAAGCCTGGGCAGACAACAGCGCCAGGGTCTAACGGCGCAAAAACCGACCGGTGTACGAGCCCGTTGCCTGTCCCTTGGCAAAGGCCCATTGGCCGTTGACCATCACGCGCTCTATGCCCTCGCACATCAGGCTGGGGTTCTCGTAAGTGGCCTTGTCCTGAATTCGTGCCGGGTCCAGCAGCACCAGGTCGGCAAACGCGCCTTCACGCAACACGCCGCGGTCTTTCAGGCCGTAGCGGGCGGCTGACAGACCTGTCATTTTGTGGATGGCTTGCGGCAAGCTGATGAGCTGCTCGTCGCGGCAGTAGTGCGCCAGCACGCGAGCAAAAGCCCCCCACAGCCGCGGGTGCGGGCGTTCGTCATGTGGCAGTCCATCAGAGCCGATCATGCTCAGCGGGTGTGCGATCACGCGCCGCACATCGTCTTCGCGCATCTGAAAGTAGCAGGCGCCGCCCGGCATGAGGCGCCGGCAAGCCTGTAGCTGGTCCACGCCCCATTCTTCGGCGATGTCGGTCATGTAGCGACCGGCCATCTCGGGGTGCGGGTCGCTGCGTGTGATGAGAATATCGATCACGCCGTCCACCAGATCCTCGCGCAGCAGGGTGGAACCAGCTCTGTAGGGGTAGACGTCAGTGCCAACGGCCTGGCGCTGGCTCAGGCGCTCCAGCAGGGCCAGTGTTTCAATGCTGCGGCCCCAATTGCGCGGACCTGCGCATTTGTGGTGAGACATGATCCAGGTGGCCGGACCGGCTTGGGCGGTGTCGGCGGCTTCTTGCATAGCGCTCAATATGTCATCCATCTCAGTGCGGATGTGCGTGACATACACACCGGCATGGCGGCCGAGAACACGCACCAGCGCCTGCATCTCAGCCATGTCAGCGGCAAAGGCCGGCTGGTAAAAAAGCCCGGACGACAGACCCAGTGCGCCTTGCGCTAAAGCAGCTTCCAGCAGCTTGGCCATGACCTCGATTTCCCCTGCATTGGCAGCGCGGCTTAAATCTGCCATGGCCGTGGCCCGCAAGGTGGTGTGGCCGATCAGCGCGCCAACGTTGACGGCCGACGGGCTGTCGGCCAGCGCCTTGGCGTAGTCATCGAGTTGGGGGAAGCGGAACTCGGTGGTGTGCAGCAAGTCCAGCGGTGACTCGGGTGCGGTGGTCACCAGCGGCACCAGTGACAAACCGCAATTACCGGTGATGACAGTGGTCACGCCTTGGGATAGTTTGGCCAGCATGGACGGGTCGCGCAGCACTTGCGCATCGTCATGCGTGTGCACGTCGATGAAGCCGGGGGCCAGCGTCAGGCCCTGGCCGTCGATCACTTCTTCAGCGCTGGCAGACAGATCCGGGGCCATGCCGGCAATGCGGTCGCCGCGTATCAGTACATCGGTTTGGCGCGCGGGCGCGCCTGTGCCATCAACCACCTGGACGTGGCGCAGCAGGGTGCTTTTCATGAATCTGAATCTTTCTCTATCGAAGACCAGGCCCAGTCCACAGCGGGGTGTTGGTCAATGTCCTGGCCGTGGGCTTGCAAAACGGATCTGAATTGGCTGAGCTGGCGTGCCGCTTTCGGGCCCAGGGCCTTGAGCACCAGCACCATTAGCAACTCAATCACCAGCAAATGAGCGATATAGGCTTCGGTGCCCACGCGCATCACGGCATCCGGCGGCACGCTGACGCCTATCACCACGTCGGCCAGTTGCGCCAGCGGCGTATCGGGCTGGGTGATCGCAATCACCGGCGCGCCTTGGGATTTGGCAAAGCCAATGGCTTCCAGCACGAAGGGCATGCGGCCCACGTGCGAGATGGCCACAGCCACACCGCCCGGGCCCAGTGTGGCGGCAGAAATCAATTGCAAATGCGCGTCATGAAATGCGTGTGCATTGCGTCCAAGCCGGAACAGCCGGCCCTGCAAATCACTGGCCATGAAGGCCGAGGTAGCGCCCACCGAGTAGCAGTCGATGCGCTGCGCACGTGCCAGCAGTTGCGCCGCTTTTTCCAGCGTGCCGGTTTGCAGTTGCTGCTGCAGGCCGCTAATTGAGGCGGCCGCACCACCCAGGATTTTTTGCACGATATCGCTCGTGCTGTCTTGCAGGTTGACCGAACGATGCACCGGCGTGGCCCGTGCCAGGTCCTGGGCCAGCGCCAGCTTGAACTCTCGCACGCCTTCAAAGCCGAGTTGCCGGGCGGTGCGCATGATGGTGGGCGTGGACACCCGTGCTTGCGCGGCCAATGCGTCCACGCTCATGGACAGGGCGTTTTCGGGGTTTTGCAGCAGCACGG
>JBIKHX010000130.1:0-6027 GCA_044361945.1 Polaromonas sp.
GGCGATTTTTTCGCGCGCTTGCACCAGACGCACCACCACGTTGGCAATTTCCTTGCCGACGGTGGTCGGACTGGCGGTCTGGCCGTGCGTGCGGCTGAGCATGGGCTCGTCGGCAAACTGGTGCGCCATAGAGCGCAACTGTGAGATCAGTTTGTCAATGGCCGGCAGCAGCACTTGTTCGCGGCTGCTTTTAAGTTGCAGGGCATGGCTGGTGTTGTTGATGTCTTCACTGGTGCAGGCAAAGTGGACGAATTCGGCAGCTGCCAGCAGCTCCGTTCGGGCCTCGAATTTGGACTTGATCCAATACTCGACGGCCTTGACGTCATGGTTAGTGATTTTTTCAATGGCCTTGATGGTCAGCGCGTCAGCTTCTGAAAAATTGGTCACCAGCGAGCTCAGATAAGAGCGTGCGCCTGTGCTCAGTGGCTTGAATTCGGCAAAGCCTGCGTCAGACAGGGCAACAAACCAGGCCACTTCGACCTGCACCCGCCGCTGCATATAACCTTGCTCCGACATGAGCGGGCGCAGGGCGTCAAGCCGGGCGGCATAGCGACCGTCCAAAGGCGACAGGGCATTGATGGTGGAAAAGCTCATGCTGCAATTGTAGGTTGACGCTTGCGGCGGCCCCGGGCTGAGCCTATTCAGCTTAATCGATAGAATAGGTAAAAACGTCTTCCAAGCTAAATCTTCAAAACAATCTATGAAACTTATCGGATCAATCACCAGCCCCTACGTGCGCAAAGTACGCATCGTCATGCTGGAAAAAAAGCTGGACTACCAGTTCGTTGAGGAGAACGTCTGGGCGGCTGATACCACCATACCCGATGCCAACCCCCTGGGCAAGGTTCCTTGTCTGGTCATGGAGGGTGGCGAAGCGGTATTTGATTCGCGCGTGATCGTGGAGTACCTGGACACCTTGTCGCCGGTCGGTAAGCTGATTCCGGCCCAAGGTCGCGAGCGTGCTGAAGTCAAGACCTGGGAAGCCTTGGCAGATGGTGTGCTGGATGCCGCCATTCTGGCGCGCCTGGAGGCCAGCTGGGCCGGCCGCGGTGAGGGGCAACGCAGTCAAGCCTGGATAGATCGCCAGACGGGGAAAATTCACGCCTCACTCAAAGCCATGAGTGTCGGTCTGGGCGACAAGCCTTTTTGCAGCGGCGTTCATTTCAGCTTGTCTGACGTGGCCGTAGGATGCGCGCTGTCCTACCTGGACTTCCGGTTTGCACAGATCGACTGGCGTTCGAAGCACCCTAACCTGGGGCGCCTGCAAGAAAAGCTGAATCAGCGCAGCAGCTTCATCGAGACCCAACCGAGCTGATTCTCAAAGCCACTTTGTTCGCCTGAACTCAGGTGTTGGCCCGGCGCTTGAGCCAGCGCATCAAGCTTCCGACCGCGGGCAGCTTCTCATAAAGCTCCTCGGCCGTGTCCCAGTAGTCCCGATGAAATGCGATCAGCCCCTCGGGGCTGAGCTCCAGGTGCGAGCCGCCGCGCACGGTCTGCCAGACATCGGGGTTAAAACGCTTGAACCTGAAAACGAAATCCCAGGTTAAAAAGCACTGTGCGCCGTCCACCAGCTGCCCTGTCACTACAAAATGTGGCTTGTCGAGCGCCACAAACATGTGCCTGAAAATGCCTTGCACCCCGGCCAGGCCGCGTACTTCGTTGAAAGGGTCTTTGAAGTAGGCTTGAGCTGTGTAGAAATCGCCCATCCGGGCGACATCAGCGGGCTGTAGCGCTTCAAAAAAATGGGCAATTCGGGCCACAGCCTGACGCTCTGGCGACACATCTGCGGGCAAGGAACCGGGCTCAGGCGTGGCGAAATGGCTGCTCATGGTTTTTGACGCTCTGTGGCCGTTGCAGCATGCGGGTTTTTGACAAAGCGGCGTATCAGTGCATAAAAAGCGGTGTAAGGCAGCCAGCGCAAGAATTTCACCCCGAGGGTGAAACGCTTGGGAAAATGTATTTCAAACTCGCCTTTGCGCCAGCCGGCAAGTATCTCTGCCGCCGCCTGAGTGGAGTTGATCAAGGCGGGCATCTTGAAATCGTTTTGCTCAGTCAGCGGTGTTTCAACAAAGCCAGGGTTGACCAGGCTCACGCCGATGCCGCTGAGCAGCAAGTCCATGTAAAGCGTTTCAGCCAGGTTGATCAATGCAGCTTTGGTCGGCCCGTAAGCCAGGCTTTTGGGCAAGCCGCGGTAGCCTGCCACACTGCCAACGAGGCAGATGTGACCGGCCCGGTGTTTCAGCAACTGCGGCAACACAGCGTCCAGCATGTAAAGCGCGCCCAGGTAGTTGACCTCCTGGTGCCTGAGCATCTGCGAGAGGTCAAAGTGATCCGCGCGCTGAGCTTTGTAATGGCCCGCGCAGTACATCACCAGATTCAGGCTGCCAGCCTGCTGCACCTTGTGCGCGGCGGCACTGATAGCTGCCGGGTCTGTGACATCCAGGGGCAGCGCAACAGCGCCCGGGTGCGTCTGGACAAAACGCGCTAAGGCCGCTTCATTGCGTGCCGACACATAAACCCGTGCGCCCGCCGCATGCAAGGCGTGCGCCGTCGCTTCGCCAATGCCGCTGGAGGCGCCAATCAGCCAGGCAACTTTGCCTTGCCATTCAGACAGTGGGGTGTTCAGACTCATGGCGTGGGAGTTAGCGTTTGACGAAGGACAAGGTCACCTCGCCGAGTTGAAAGCCGAACTTGCTCATAACGGCTCTGTTGATCATCACCTTGTCGTTCATCAGGTACATCCAGTCGTCAAATTGCACTTCAAAGACCCGGCCATCGACCGGCAGTTGCATGGTGTAGCCCCAACGAAATGCATTGCCCTTTTCTTCGCCAGAGGCCTGGCCCACCACGTCTGCGGCTGTGCCGCTGTAGCGGCCGTCCGGCTGGCGCGTGAGCGTCCAGATGCGGCGCTGACGACTGCCGTCGGAATAGCTGAACTCTTCGTCAAGCACGCCGACTTCTTGGCCGGGCGGGCCTTGCCAGCTGCACGTCATGACCACGGTAAAGCGTTTAACGACACGGCCTGAGCGATCTGTGAAAAGTCCGTACGCGTCAATGGTGCCGTTGAAGTACTGGCGCAGGTCCAGCACTGGTTTTTCAGCTGCATAGTCAGCCACCTGCGGTCCGGCGCAAGCACTCAGGCCCAGCACGGCAGCCAGTACCAAGGAGCTAAAAAACCATCGTTTTTTCAGAGTTTTCATGTGCTACTTTCTTTTCGACCGGGTCGTATAACCAGAACATACAAGCAAACTGCAGCCAGCATTTTGAGCAGACAAGGCAGCAAACAATAAGCAATCGCCAGGGCGTTGAGCGCGCCGGCATCACGCACGCCCGGAGCATAGCCAAACAGGCTCAATAAGGGCAGTGCCAGCCCGGCGGCCAGCGCCAGGTTGAGCTTGGTGGCAAAGTTCCACCAGCCAAAGTATCCACCGGCCGCCAGCGCAGGATGGCGGGCCTGGCCGGCATGAATCACGCCGGCCAGCAGCGCACCGGGCAGCGCCAGGTCAGCGCCCAGTGCCGCACCCGACAAGGCGCAGACCAGCGCAAAGGCCGCCACATCACCAGCGCCTAGTTGACTGGCCCAGATGAACACAGCGATGGACAGCGCCATGCCGGCCAGCCAGCTGCGCGCAAGACCAAGCCGTTTGACAGCGCTAAGCCACAGCGGGATGGCCAGCGCAGCACATAAAAAATAGCTACCTAAAAAAAGCGGCTCTAAAGCAGTTGGTGCTTGCAGCAGGTCTTGAATGAAAAATAACACCAGTGTGGCCGGCACGGCGCTGGCTATGCCATTGAAGATGAACACAGTCATCAGCCGGCGAAATTGCGCTTGCTGCCAGGGCAGCCATACCGAGCCGGCGGTGTGCGCCAATACGTCCCCATTTGCCGGTCCGGCCGCGGGCCGAACGGCGCGTTGCCAGCCCAGCCACGCAAGCGCCAGCGCAGCGCAAAACACGGCCGCGGTAAATGGCAAACCGAGCAAGGCAGGTAGCACCGAGGCGGTGACCACTCCCAGCAGCCCCAACCCTTCGCGCCAGGCGACGATGCGGCTTCGCTGCGTTTCGCTGCCGCCCAGCAAAGCGCCCCAAGCCTGGTGCGCCACCGTCAGTGCACTGTAGCCGGCATAGGTGATCATCAACATGACGCTGGCCCACGCAACGAGCGCAGTCGGCGACAGTGCGGGCGGGAAAAAAAGCAATACAAAGCCAAGGGCCAACACCACAGCGGCGAGCGCACCAAAAACCAAAACAGCGCCGGCCGAGCGCGTAAACAGCCGGTCCACCAGCTTGCCGAGCGCGGGGTCGATGAAGGCGTCAAACAGCCGCGCGCCTAGCAGCACCGCCCCCAGCGTGGCCAAAGGTACGCCAAAAGCGCGGGCGTAATGGTTGGGCAAAATCACATAAAGCGGCAAGGCTGCAAAGGCCAGCGGAAAACCCATCAAGCCATAGGCCAGGCCGTTGCGCGTGCCGAAAGCGCTGCTGTTCAGCGCTGCTTCCTGAATGGGCTGGTTCTTATCAAGGCTCACGCGCTGTGCTCCCCAGCAAAGCCAAGCGCATGGCCGGCTCGGACGTCTGAGGCGACAGCCAGATGCCAAAAAACAAGCGCGCAAATTCTGGGTCAGCGATCTCGCCAACAGGCCGGCCGTTGAGCCAAAAGCTGGCGCTGATGCCAGGCCTATGCAGAAACAAGACACGATCGCCAGACTTCACATCGGGAAACACCCGCAGCATCTCGGTCGTCCATCGCTGAGCCTGCGCCGCCGACACGCTGGCACTGCGGCGCATCTCCTTGAGTGAACGCTCAACGATGTCGGCCGCCGTGAAGTCCCGCAAGTAGGCCAACTCCAGCGCCAAGGGCTGACTGGCAAAGTTGTCTGCGTTCAAACCGGGCGGGCTCCAAAGCCGTGCGTCGTAAATTTTGAAACCCCAGACGCTCAGACGGGTCTGGCCGATCAGCTTGGCGTTCGGCAACACGTCCTGGAGTTCAGCCGGCGGCGCCTTGTCGGCTTGGCGGGCCAAGGCCTGCGGCAACAAACTGGCCAGACTCGGGGCGTGCCAGCCCAACTGCAGCCACATTGCACAGAGCGTTGCCATCAGCCAGCGGCGCCCACCCATGGTCAGGCGGCCTGCACCGGCTTGCGCAAGGTGAATTGCACAACGTCCGTGTTGGCTTCGGCAAAAGCTGCTTCGCAGTAAGCGAGATAAAACTCCCAGATGCGCATGAAGCGGGTGTCAAAGCCGAGCTTGAGCACTTGCGGGGCTTGGGCCAGGAAGGCGTCTCGCCACAACCGCAGCGTGTGCGCGTAATCCTGGCCGAAGGCCAGTTCATCAACCACCTCCAGGCCGGCGGCGCGGGCATGGGCCCTGAACACCATGGGCGAAGGCAAGCAACCACCAGGGAAAATGTACTGCTGTATGAAGTCGGTTGAGTCGATGTACCGCTCGTAAAAATTGTCGTCAATCACGATACTTTGAATGCAGGCGTGGCCACCCGGCTTGAGCAAGCGGGCAATGGTATTGAAGTAAGTCGGCCAGTATTCGCGGCCTACGGCTTCGATCATTTCGATCGAGCAGATGGCGTCAAAAGACTGATCGGCCGGGTTGTTCACGCCGATGTCGCGGTAGTCCTGTAAGCGCAAATCGTGCGTCACCTTGGCTTGTGGCTGCTCAGCGGCCGCCGGTACACCAAGGCGTGTCAAGCGTGCCTGGGCCCATTGCAATTGCTCTGTGCTCAGCGTCACGCCAACCAGCGAGGCGCCGAATTCGGTAGTGGCCATTTCTGCCAGGGCGCCCCAGCCGCAGCCGATCTCCAGCACGCGATCGCCGGGCTTGAGCTGCACCATGCGCAGCGCGCGCCGTACCTTGGCGTTTTGCGCTTCTTGCATGGAGGTGTCGGGCGATTCAAACATGGCCGACGAATAATTCATGCTGCCGTCCAGCCAGAGCTCGTAGAAGGCGTTGCCCAGGTCGTAATGCGCGTGTATGTTTTTCTGGCTGTTGGCTTTGGTGTTGCGATTGAGCAAGTGCT
>JBIKHX010000131.1:0-6004 GCA_044361945.1 Polaromonas sp.
CTTGGGCTTGCGACCGGCCACGTTGGCGCGCGGGTGCGCTGCGTCATAAATTTTGGCCAGGTGCTGAAAATCAAGCCGGGTGTAGACCTGCGTGGTGCTGATGTTGGCATGCCCCAGCAACTCCTGCACAGCGCGCAGGTCACCGCTGGACTGCAATACATGGCTGGCAAAAGAGTGGCGCAACATGTGTGGATGCACCGGCGTCGAGAGCCCCGCTTGCAGGCTGCGCAGTCTGAGTCTTTTTCGAATGTGCTGGGGTGACAGGCGGCTGCCGCGTTCACTCACAAAGAGCGCGCTCGCAGGCTCGGCCAGCGCACTCATCCACAGGCTGCGCACCGCCAGCCAGGCTTGCACAGCCTGCAAGGCCTTGCTACCCACCGGCACGCTGCGTCGCTTGCCACCTTTGCCCAGCACATGCGCCTCAGCCGCTTGCAGGTCTATCCAGCCGCGCGCCTGCGCGCTGGCCACTGCGTCCAGCCCGACCAGCTCGCCGATGCGCAAACCACAGCCGTACAGCAACTCGGTCAGACATTCGTCACGCGCCTGCAAGCCCGGGTGGTGCAAGCTGTCTGCGGTCTTGAAGTCGGCCAGTTGCACGGCTTCGTCCACGCCAAGCGCTTTGGGCAGTGGCTTGGCGGCCTTGGGCGCGCGCAGGCCCTGCACCGGGTTGCTGCTGACCAGACCCTCGCGCCCCAGCCAGACATAAAAGCCCCGCCAGCCCGACAAAATCAAGGCAATGCCGCGGGCACTGCGCCCGCCGGCGTGCATCTGTGAGACCCAGCGCCGCATGTGGACCGGGCCGACCTCCAACAAGGTCACACCGGCCTGAGCCGCCAGGCTTTGGAGCTTGTCCAAGTCCAGCGTGTAAAGGGTGACGGTGCGCTCGGCCAGTCGCTTTTCAACTCGTACATGGCTGAGGTAACGCAGGACCAGCGGGTCCGGCATGGGTTGCAGCCTCAGACCTTGGCGTCGGCCGGAGGACGCAGGCGCGACAGGGCCGCGCTGGCCAGCTCGCCGATGCTTTGCAAAAAATCAGTGGCCATGTCGCTGGCAAAGCGCTGGGGCTCGCTGGAGGCCAATACCAGCATGCCAAAGGGCGTTTGCCCCGGCTGCGTGCGCAGCGCAATCAGGGCGACCGAGCGGGCTGCGGCCGGTTCGTCCAACCAGCTGACAGCTTCCAGCCCCGTCGCAGGGCCGCAAAAAGGCGTGGTCAAGGCCGCAGCAGCTGTGCGCGCCGCCTCACTGGCGCCCAGCGCAAAGTCACTGGCCGCAAAAGGGGGGGCCACATCCCAGACCTTGATGGCCACTTGCGGCACGGCAAAATGCGTTTGCAATTCACGCGCGATGGTCGCCGGCAACTGCGCTGGCGAGGGCGTCATCAGCAGGCTGCGCATCCAGCTTTGCATCTTGTCGGCTATGTTGACGTTCTCCTGGCCGTGCCGCAGCATGTCCACCAGCCGCGACTCCAGGCCGCGAATTTTGTCGCGCAACATGCCCGCTTGGCGCTCCTGCAAGCTGACGGCGCGCGCGCCGTGGCCGCTGGAGAGCTGAACAGTGGCCAGCAACTCAGCGTGACGTTCGAAAAAATCCGGGGTGTTGGCCAGAAAGTTAGCGATGTCGTCTTCAGTGATGGGGTGTTGCATAGAGGGTGGATTCTGGTTCATGTCTGGCATTGTCCTTAAATTGAAGTGGGACTGGCTGACAGCCGGTCTTCAGGTATCCGGTATCTCAATTTCGCCGTCAAACACCCGTGTAGCCGGCCCGCTCAAGGTCACTGCAGCGTCCAATTGCCCGGCGCTGGCAGGCCAGTCGACAGTCAGCAGGCCGCCGCGGGTGTGCACATCAACCCGGCTGTCCAGCCAACCTAAGCGGATGCCGGCCACCACGGCCGCGCAAGCGCCGGTGCCGCAAGCCAGGGTTTCGCCGGCGCCACGTTCATACACACGCAGGCGAATTTCAGTGCGCGAGAGCAACTGCATGAAGCCGGCATTCACATGCCGGGCAAAGCGCGTATGGCTTTCGATTTGCGGGCCCCACTCAGACACGGGCGCGCTGTCCACGTTGTCGACCAGCTGCACCGCGTGCGGGTTGCCCATGGACAAAACTGCCGTGTGCAAGACGGTCTGCTGGCCGTGCGCCGACACCTCAAGGGGCCAGGTGGACCAACCCAGGGTAAGGCGGGCTTGCAAACCGCTTGCGTCAAAGGGCAGTGCGGACAGCTCAAAATCAGGTGCGCCCATGTCCACGCTGACGCGGCCGTCCGCCGCCATGTGCAAGGCGAGCACGCGGTTCAAGGTTTGCACACGCACTGTGTCGCGCTCGCTCAGGTGCTGGTCGCGCACATAGCGCACAAAGCAACGCGCGCCGTTGCCGCAGTGCTCGACCTCTTGGCCGTCGGCGTTGTGAATGGCGTAAGCAAAATCAATGTCTGTGCTGCCCGCAGGGGCCGGCCGGACGCTGAGAATCTGGTCCGCGCCCACACCGAAATGCCGGTTGGCCAGAAAACGGTATTGCGCAGCCATCAGGCCCAGCAGCCCGCGGGTTTCGTCAAGCACAACGAAATCGTTGCCGGCGCCCTGCATTTTGGTGAATCGGATTCGCATGCGGGCATTATCCGCCGGCCTTGGGGGCGGGGCTGAGGCATTACCATGTGCGCCTAGAACACCGACTCACAGAAAGAAATACATGCTGCGCATTCCTGAATGGACACCCGCCCTCAAGCCGCAACCGCAAGACCTGGTCGACGCCATTCTCAAGCGTCGCGGCGGCACCATGATCAACCTAGACAAGGCGTTGCTGTGGAGCGAGCCGCTGGCGCGCGCCTGGAACATCTACCTGGGCGCTGTGCGCTCGGGCCTGCCCACCAGCTGGAAGCTGCGCGAGCTCGGTATTTGCACCGTGGCCCTGCTGACCGGCGCCGTCTATGAATACAAACACCATGCGCCGGACTTCCTCACAGCCGGCGGCGTGCAGGCCGAGCTCGATGCGCTCAATGCGGTAATTGACAACGCCCGCGTCTCGGCAGCGCACCCGGCGCTGGGCGAGATCGAGGCACTGGTGATCCAGTACGCCGCGCAGATGACGCTGGACGTGAAAGTCAGCGACGCTGTTTTCAACGGCCTGCGCCAGCATTTTGACAACACCGAAATCGTCGAGTTGACCAGTGCGATTGCCACTTACAACATGGTGGCGCGCTTTCTGGTGGCCCTGGGTGTGACGCCCGAGGCCTGAGCCAGCAGCGGGCACAAAAAAGGCACGGACCCGCCGCGCCTTTGTGTCAGAAGACTTGGGGGGTTCAGTCGGGTTTGATGCCGTTGTCTTTGACCACCTTGGCCCAGATGTCGATCTGCTTGCCGATGAAAGCATCTGCTGCTGCGGGTGTGCCGCCGATGATGTCAATGCCCTGGGCGTCCAGCTTCTTGGCGATGTCCGGGTTTTTCAAGGCCTTGTTGATTTCTTCGTTCATGCGCTTGAGCACTTCAGGCGGAGTTTTGGCCGGCGCCAAAATAGCCCACCAGGCGGGTGCGTCAAAGCCGGCAAAACCGCTTTCAGCCACAGTCGGCACGTTAGGCAGGTCTGGCACGCGCTTGCTGGTGGTGACGGCGAGTGGACGCAAACGGCCGCTGTCAATGTGCGGCTTGGTCACGAACACCGAGCCGATAGACAAGGGTACATGGCCGGCCACCGCATCGACCATGAGCGGGCCACCGCCTTTGTAGGGCACGTGCTGCCAATCGATATTGCCGCTCTTGCTGAGCAAAGCCATGGCCAGGTGGCCCAGGCTGCCCGAACCGATGCTGCCGTAGTTGACGTTTTTCTTGGCTTTGGCGGCAGCCACCACATCACCAAAATTTTTGTACTCAGAGCCCGAAAAGGTGGCCAGCACCATGGCCGAGGTGCCGATGAGCGACACCGCAGACAGGTCTTTGCGCGTGTCAAAAGGCAGGCCAGGGATAAGGCTGGGGTTGACGCCATGCGTGTCAAAGACCACGGCAAAGGTGTAACCATCAGCGGGCGATGCAGCAACCGCAGCCGCGCCGATAGAGCCGGACGCGCCACCCTTGTTCTCAACGATGATGTTCTGACCGAGTTGCTGCGACAGGGGCACGGCCAGAATGCGAGCCACCTGATCGACCGAGCCGCCGGGCGGAAACACCGCCACGAACTTGATTGGCTTGCTCGGCCAGGCGGCTTGCGCCCAGGCGGCAGGTGCAGCAGCCAGCGCCGCACCGACACAGGCCACGCTAGCGACGGTCTGGGCGGACTTCAAAATCCAGTGTTTCATCATGATGTTTGCCTTTAACAATAAACCGCCAGTATCGCGACATGCCGTGGCTTGGCTATTCAGGAAAGTACTTACCCAACGCCGAGCAGCGGCAGCATCGACAGATGCTGGACGCTCACGCTTGCAGGCAAAATGCGCCTATGGCAAGAAGCTCTCAACTCATTTACACCCAGCGCGAACCGGCGCCCTTGCTGCCGGCCGCTACCGTGCTGCTGCTGCGCGACGGCGAGAGCGGCGTCGAGGTGCTGATGACGCGCCGCTCGGCCACCGCCAGTTTTGCGCCCGGCGCCTATGTCTTTCCGGGTGGTGGCATTGATGCCGCCGATGCGCTGGCCCACGGCCAATCGACGCGGCGCGCCTCGCAAAGCGATCTGCACCTGACGCAGGCGATCGCCGCCATCCGCGAAAGTTTTGAAGAGCTCGGCATTTTGCTGGCCCGCAGAGTTGACGGCAGCCACGCCAACGATGCAGACATCGCCAAGTTAGACCGCCGCCTGCCTTTTGCTGCGCAGTGTCAAGCACAGAGTTTGCGCTTGGCCGCTGACGAGCTTTATGTGCTGGCGCACTGGGTGACAGACCGCGATTTGCCCAAACGCTTTGACGTGCCCTTTCTGGTGGCGCGCATGCCGCAAGGCCAGCAAGCGGTGGCGGACGAGTCCGAGCAGTTCGAGCCGGTCTGGCTCAGCCCGGCCCAAGCCCTGGCGCGGCATGCGGCAGGCCAACTGTTCATGCTGTTTCCGACGATTCGCACCCTGGAGCGTCTGCGCAACTACACCAGCGTCGATGCGGTACTGACCGACTGCGCAAAAAACGAAGAACCGCTGTGGACCTCCTGCCCGCGCGCCGGTCTGCTGCAAGGCCGTCAGGCCCGGTTCATGGAACACGAAAGCGCCTTTGGCGAGCTGCACCTAACCAGCCCGGACGGGCAGATCGTTCACGCGCTGGACTGGCAAACAGCGCGGCCTGTGGCGCTGCTGAATAACCTGCAACGCCTGACCGCAGCCAACCCCGGCGTGATGACCGGCCCGGGCACCAACAGCTACCTGGTGGGCGAGCCAGCCACGGGTTACATCGTCATCGATCCCGGCCCGGCCGATGCCGATCATTTGCAGCGCCTGTGGCTGGCGGCCGGCGGCGACATCCGGATGATTGTCTGCACGCACTCGCATGCAGACCACTCACCCGGCGCCCTGCCCCTGCAAGCCTTGTGCGCCAACAAGCCGCCAATTCTTGGGCTGCCCTCGGCGCCGACCGCACGCGCCAACAGCCACTTTGTGCCTGACCGCGCGCTGGCGCATGGCGAGCGCCTGCAATTGAGCCAGGCAGACGTCACGCACACCTTGCTGGTACTGCACACGCCCGGCCATGCGGCCAACCATGTTTGTCTGGTGCTGCTCGAAGATGGTCTGCTGTTCAGCGGCGACCATATCCTCAACGGCAGCACTACGGTGGTCGACCCGCCCGACGGCGACATGAACGATTACCTGGCCTCGCTGGACCTGCTCAGCGCTGCCTGTGAAGAGCACCAGATCGAATTTATTTTGCCGGCGCATGGTTACGTGCTGGACCAGGCCAGCCAGGCGATTGCCAGGCTGCGGGCACACCGCCTGCAGCGCGAAGCCAAGATCCTGCGCGTGATGCAAGCCGACCCACAAGGCACGATGGACGACTGGGTGGCGAAGGCCTATGACGACGTGGACGCCCGCATCTGGCCGGTCG
>JBIKHX010000132.1:0-5984 GCA_044361945.1 Polaromonas sp.
TGTAGATCATGGAGGTATCGTGCCTTCAGGCAAATATAGGCCCGGGTGAGACTTTCACCAAGGCAACTGCAGCAAATGACTTTTTCGCCGCGCGGAACAAAGCCGCCCGCCGGCCGTCTTCGGGGCTAACATCGGGCATGGGGATTAACCCTTGAAAACCACACAGAAAGAGCAGAGCTTTGGACCGTTGGACTGAAATTGAGCTGTTTGTGCAGGTCGCCGAAATCGGCAGCCTGAGCCGGGCCGCGGAAGCGCTGGACCTGTCGAACGCGGCCGCCAGCCGGCATTTGTCGGCCCTGGAGGAGCGCCTGGGCGCGCGCCTGGTCGAGCGCAACACGCGCCGGTTGTACCTGACCGACACGGGCCGCGAGTTTTTCAGCCGCGCCCGCACCATCCTGGCAGACCTGAAAGACGCCGAGTCGGCGGTGAATGCCACCGCCCTGAACCCGAGCGGCACACTGCGCATCACGGCCTCGCTCTCTTTTGCCATGCACCACGTGGCGCCGCTGCTGCGCGAATACACCCAGCGCTACCCGAATGTGCAGGTGCATGTCGAAGCGGCCAACCGCTACATGGACATCATCGACAACAACATTGACGTGGCAATCCGCACCCGCGAGTTCGAGCCGGACTCCAACATCACCATCCGCCGTGTAGCCGAAACCCGCCGCCTGATGGCCGCCTCCCCGGCCTACCTGGCAGCGCACGGGGTGCCCAAATCGCTGGAAGATTTACAGCAGCACAAACTGTTGATCTACACCTTTGCCAACAACCCGAACGAGCTGCGATTTACCCGCGATGGCGAAGTGCACGTGGTCAACGTATCGGGCCTGCTGGAGTCGAACGACGGCCAGATTCTGCGCGCTGCGGCGCTGGACGGCATGGGCATACTGGTGCAACCGACTTACATTCTTTACGATGACATTGTGGCCGGCCGGCTGGTACCGGTGCTGGACGATTGGGACTTGCCGCGTCTGAACGTTAACCTGGCCTACCCGAGCCGCAAGCATTTGTCGGCGAAGGTGCGGACCTTTATTGATTTCATGGTGGAGCACTTTGACCGCATGGACTACGAGCGCAAGTGGACCAGCCGGTTTGACGGGGCTTGATGTGTTCGCTGCGGTACGCTTTTAGAGCAGCGCTGTTTCGACGGTCTGTTGCTGGTCTACGGTCGGTCAATGGGGTGCGGCCGGCTGCCTCATGCTGGGGTACCAGAAATCGGCTGCCGGCCGCACCCCATTGACCTTGGGTTGTTGCTAAAGACCTAAGACACGCCGCTAGCATGGGGCTTTGAATTCAACCCCGCCGCCCAGCCATTGACCAGGAGCTCGAAAGCCCCCCCGCTTTCACCAGCTAAAAATCAACACAGTCCGTTTGCGCGGGGTCCGGCCGGCGATGGCCGATTTCTGGTACCCCAGCATGAGGTCAGCGCCGGCCGGACCCCGCGCAAACCCGGCACAAGCAGAGCACCAGCAGAGCCAAAGCGTCAACCAGGACGCCGCCCCTCAAACGCATCCTGAAACAAAGCCCGCAAAGCCGTACGGTCCAGCGCACGCGGGTTCGGGTACTGGTTTTGCACGGCGATGTCACAGGCCTTGTCCAGGTCTTGCTCGCGCATGCCGATGTCGCGCAAAGCCACCGCCGCGCCGTTGTCACGCGCCAGGTCAAACACCGCACCCGCCGCGCTCGGGCCGCCCAAAGCAGCGGCTATGTGCTGCATCGCCTCGGGCGCGGCAGCCGCGTTGTACGCCAGCGCATGCGGCAGCATCACGGTGTGGCACTCGGCGTGTGGCAAATTGAAAGTGCCGCCCAGCGTGTGGCACAGCTTGTGGTGCAGCGCCATGCCCACGCTGCCCATCACGATGCCGCACAACCAAGCGCCGTAAAAAGCATCGGTGCGGGCCGCCAGGTCGGTGGGCTGCAGGCGGATGGCCGGCAGCGCGCGGCCCAGGGCGGCGATACCTTCGCGGGCCATGAAACTGATCACCGGGTTACGGTCCGGCGCATACAAGCCCTCGGCCGAATGCGCAATTGCATTGATGCCGCTGGTCACGCTCATGTTCACCGGCAGACCCAGCGTGAGCTCGGGGTCGTAAATCACGCAGCGCGGCACCACCCGCACGTCTTTGCCGGTTTTCTTCATGCCGTCTTCGGTGATGCCATAGACAGGCGTCATTTCAGAGCCGGCGTAAGTGGTTGGAATGGCGATG
Organism: Polaromonas sp.; assembly: GCA_044361945.1. Taxonomy (GTDB): domain Bacteria; phylum Pseudomonadota; class Gammaproteobacteria; order Burkholderiales; family Burkholderiaceae_C; genus Polaromonas. The sequence goes on from JBIKHX010000132.1 coordinate 2,211, forward strand.
ATGGGCAGGCCGGAGTCCAGCGCAATCGCCTTGCCCAGGCCGGTGGTTGAACCGCCGCCAATGGCCACAGCGCAGTCCGCGCCGAGCTGTCTGGCGATCTCTCTGGCCTCGCGGGCGGTCTCTATCGGCACATGCATCACCGCGCGGTCAAACACACCCGCTGCACGCGCACCCAGCAAGTTGGCCACCATCTCGGCCGAGCTGCGTTGCTCGGGCGTGGACAAGACCAAGGCGCGCTTGAAACCCAGCGCATCAATTTCGCGCTCCAGGTGCTGAATGGAACCCGCACCAAAAACCACACGGGCCGCATGCGCGGTGTAAATAAAGGGAGCGATGGCAGACATGTCAGGTTTTCTTTGTTCAATGATGCTCAAGGCTTGCCAAGCACCTGCTCGCGCCCCGTGGCCAGGCCGGCACTGCGCTCTTGTGCTTTGATAACCGCCGCGTAATCGTCCAGCGCATCACCTTGCGCCACCGCCGCCTGCATCAGCTGCTGCGTCATGGCTGTTTGCGGCAGCGGCGCGTGAAGCGCCTGACCGGCACCGATGATGAGCGACAAATCCTTGAGCATCTGCTCGACGGTGAAGGTGGGCGTGAAATCACGCTCACTGAGTTGCACCGCCTTGGCTTTGAGAATGGGCGAGCCGACCGCGCTGGCGCTGAGCACCTGCCACATGTCCTGCCAAGCCAAGCCGCCCTTGCGGCCCAGCGCCAGGCCTTCAGACAGCATGGCGCTGGTCTGCGCAATCATCAGGTTAACAACCAGCTTCATCAGCCGCGCCTGCTCTGCATCGCCCAGGTAAAAACGGTTAGGCCCGAGCAAGCTCAGCAGCGGCAAGGCTGTGTCGTAAGCGGCACGCGGCCCCGAGGCCATGACGGTCAACTGAGCCGCTTCAGCCATGTGGTTGTTGCCCGACACCGTGGTGCGCAAACATTGCAGCCCGGCCCGCTCGCAGCAGGCAGCGGCCTGGCTCGAAGCCGCTGGCGACACGGTGCTGGTGTCCACCCACAGCGTGCCGGCGCGCGCCAGGCCGGCCACCTGCGCGGCCACACTGAGCAAAGCAGCATCGCCCGGCAGTGATGAAAAAACAATGTCCACGCCCGGCAGTGCCAGCTCTGCACCCAGCACGCTCAGGCCACGTTCGGCCGCGAGCGTCTGCTGCGCTGCGCTGGTGTCACTGACGCTCAGCGAATGACCGGCCCGGTGCAGGTGCGTGGCCATGGGCAAGCCCATCTTGCCCACACCCATGAAATGAATACGGGCCATCAGGCAGTTGACGCAGGAATGGGGGTGGCTTGCGCTGCCGTCGGGGCCAGACCGCCGGTGGTGCCGCCCATGAACTGACCGTGCCCCATGTTGATCAGGCGGTTCCAACGCTGCTGGCCCATGGTCAGGCCAATGAAAAAGCCCAGTTCGACGATTTGCGGGGTTTCAAAATGCGCGTTCAGTCCGGCCCACAACTCATCGCTGGACTCCAGCCCCCAGGTGATGGCTTCGGCCAGACGCAAAGCCGCTTTTTGGCGCGGCGTGAAACGCTCGGCCTTGTCAAACTCCAGCAAGGCCAGCACATCGTCTTCAACCACCCCCAGAGCCTGCGCCTTGACAGAGCGCTGGTTGCCGCAGTAATTGCAATTCACAGCTTGCGACACATACAGTCTGCAAATTTCCTTGATCGCGTGGTCGCACACACCTTGCACAAAGGTGTCGTTCCAGGCGTTGGCAAACGACCAGAACACCGCCGGCACATGGGCGCGGATGGCGTGACTCTCAGGGCGGGGCGCTCCATCGCGGGCCGCACGCTCAAACTCAGCGCGCATGGCCGGCTCGGTGATGCGCGACGCATCAACATAAGGAATGCGTTGGGCAGTGGATGTCATGAGGAGCCTTCCGTATCGAGTGAAGCGACAGCGCTGTCGTAATAGGACAAGTCCAGGTAGCGGCCGGCCGCAGGCGCCTGGCCGCCCCACATACCTTCCATCTCAGCGCGAATCGACAGCACCGTGGCAAAGCCTTCATGACTGAAGGCCGCATGCGGCGCCAGGCCCGAGCCGGCTTGTAGCATGGCCGCGTAAGTGCCTGCTGCCGCAGCCTCGCTCAGTTTGAAATTGCGCACCAGCAGTGCCAGCATGGCGGCGCGGTTGGCCGGGTTCATCACATGTCGCTGGCCTTGCACATAGGCGGCCAGATACTGCTGCAACACACCTGCATGCGCAGCCGCCCAGGGGCGCATCACAAAAGCACCCGTCGCCTGGTAAGGGCCCAGCAACTCGAACTGACTGCCCAGGCTTTTGAGGCCTTGCTCGCGCACTGAAAAAGAAAACGGCGGGTTGATCATGCCGGCGGCCAGTTCCGGGTCGGCCACCATGGCCGCGGCGCGCGGGCCGGTGCCGCCTGCCAGCTTGACACCGTAGTCACGGTTTTCCAACAGGCCGTGGTTCTTGAGAATTTTTTTGGCTGCCAACGCATAGGCGGTGCGCGGCGCATCAACCGCCAACAGCTTGCCGCGCAAATCATCAAAGCCCTTGATTTCAGCGCGCACCATCAGCTCGTTCATGCCTGCGTCACCGCCGCACACAATCGCCACGTCATGCCCGGCCCCGGCCATGGCCAAGGCGTTGTCTACAGCGGCATGGGCTATATCGAACAGGCCGGCCGCCAGCCCGGCGCGCTGCTCGTCCGAATTCGGCGTGTTCTGCACCTCAATGCGCAAGCCGCGGCTGGCAAAGTAACCGGCTTCGATGGCCGCCAGCAGCGGCAGGTTGCTGGAGGTGTTGAAGACATTCACGCGCAGCAACATAAGCTCGCCGGGCGAAGTAGCTGTTGGCGTAAGCAGGGCAGAGCCTTTACTTTGGCGCCGACTTCATGACCGCACCCAAGGTCGTGAACTCTTCCTTGATGTGCGCATCGAACTGCTCGGGCGACATGGGCATGGCCTCAGCGCCGAGTTTGGCGAGGCGGTCCTTCACGTCGGGCTGCTGCAGGATGTTGCGCACTTCGGCGTTGAGTTTGTTGACAACGGCGCGGGGTGTTTTGGCGGGTGCGAGCATGCCGATCCAGAAGTCAAAAACGAAACCCGGCAAACCGGCTTCGGCCACGGTCGGTGTATCGGGCAGCGCGCTGGAACGCTTGGCCGTGCTGACGGCAATCGCGCGCATGCGGTTGTCGCGGATCGAGGGAATCGAGGCCAGCACCGGCGTGAACATGAAGTCCACACGCCCTGCACTGGTTTCAACGATGGTCTCCGGCGTGCCCTTGAATGGAATATGGGTGAGCTGGATATTGGCCTGGGCGCGGAATTTTTCGGCATTCACATGGGTGGCGCTGCCGACGCCGGCAGACGCGTAGTTGAGCTGGCCCGGCTTGGCTTTGGCTGTCGCAATCAGCTCAGCCACGTTCTTGATCGGGCTGCCTGCACCGACCACCAGCACGCTGGGCAGCGCCGCCAGTGGGGTGACGCCGGCAAAGTCGCCCAAGGTGTCGTAGTTCAGGTTGGCATACAGCGCAGGGTTGACCACGTGGCCGGTGGACACCACCAGCAAGGTGTAACCATCGGGCTCACTTTTAGCAACCTGCGAAGCGCCCAGCGTGCCGCCAGCGCCCGGCCGGTTCTCGACCACCACCGGCTGACCCATCGAGGTGGTGAGTTTTTCACCCACGATGCGCGCCATGATGTCGGTGGCACTGCCGGCGGTGAAGGGCACGATGATTTTGATGACCTTGCTTGGATAAGCAGCTTGCGCCGTGGCACTGGCCACAGCAAAGACGGTCGCGGC
>JBIKHX010000008.1:0-18960 GCA_044361945.1 Polaromonas sp.
GCCGACCAGTGGCAGTACCCGCGCAGGGGTTTGCATGTCGCGCGCGATCAAGGCGACTGCCGGCTGGTCAGGCGCTAGCAGCAGTTGCGTCACGCGCAAGCCCCCGACGCGCGCCACCCCCGGCAGAGCAGCCACGGCCTGCACAAACTCCGGGCTGAAATAAGCCGTCTCCCCGGCCGCACTGCTGGCGGCGGTGCGCACATACAAATCAGCCGGCAGCACCACCTCCAGCCAGTCTGTCACTGAATGCCGGAAACTCGCCACCATGATGGTCAGCGCCACGGCCAGGCTGAGCGAAGCCACCACGCCGCTGACGGCCACGCCGGCGCTTTCGCGCACACGCCGCGCACGCTCCACCGCCAGCATGGGCAGTGCCCGCTTGGCCACGAGCGGGCTGAGCCGCCCGTAGAGGAGGCCGATCAAGCCCGGCAGCGCGCCGATACCGCCGACCAGCAAGAGCGCCACCGACAGGTAGGCGCCCAGTGCGATGCCGGCCACCGGTGGCAGCAGTGCCAACAGGGCGCCGGCCAGCAGCATGGCCAGGCTCAGCCAGGATCGGCCGTGCCCGACCGAAGCCACGCCCAGGCCCTTGAGGCTTTGCGCGGGGGGCAATTGTTGGGCCGTGCGCGCCGGCCACCAGCCGCCAACCAAGGCCGCCACCACACCCAGACCGCCGTAGGTCAGCGCGGCCGCCCAGCTCCACTGCAAGGCCGGCGCGATGCCGGCAAAGTAACCGCCACCCAGGTCGCCGCCCAGCAGGCGCAAGGCCAATGCCGCCAGTGCCGTGCCCAGTGCCACGCCAGCGGCACTGCCCAGCAGTCCCAGCAACAGCGATTCGCACAACACCAGTTGCAGCCGCGTAGCACCACCCAGACCCAGCACCCCCAGCAAGGCCAACTGCTGGGCGCGTTTGGCTACGCTCAGCGACAACACGGAGAACACCAAAAACGCACCCGTGAAAAGCGCTACCAGCGCCAATACCGTGAGGTTGATGCGGTAAGCGCGTGAGAGCTGGCTCACGCGCTGGGCGGCGTCGCCGGGCTCGCTCCATTGCAGCTGTTCCGGCCAGTCAGCAGCGCTTCGCTGACGGCGTACAAAGTCAGCCCGGTCCACCCCGGCGCGCAGCTGCAAGTCGATGCGCGTGAGTTCGCCGCCGCGGCCGAACAGGTCTTGCGCTGCGCCCAGGTCCATCACCGCCAGGGGGCCGCCGCCAGCGGCCACACTGCCGGCCACGCGCACTGCCAGCAGGTTCAAGCCGCTTTGCAATTGCACAGAGCCTGCGCCAAGCGCGTTCTGCGCCGCGGCATTGAGGAACACAGTGGCCGGTGCAAAAAAAACAAAGCGATCGTCGGCATCTGCCGGTCGCGGCAACAATTCGGGCGCCAGCCGGGCCAGCAGCAGGGCGTCCACCCCCAGCACACGCAGGGACTGCCGCGCGCCGCCGGCAGCTTGCGCATAGGTGCTCAGTTCCAGCACGGGGCTGGCGACAGACACCTCCGGCAAGCTGGCGATGCGGGCGTAAAGCGATTCGTCAAACTGACCCTGCGCGGCCCGCAGCGTCAGGTCGGGCTGGCCGTTGACGGATCGCACGGCTTGAGAAAACTCACTGAGCGCCGACGCGTTGATCAGGTGCACCGACAAAGCCAGCGCCACGCCTAGCATGACAGCCACCACCGCCGCTGCATTGCGCCAGGGATGGTGGCGCAGCTCTTGCCATGAAAAAGTCAGCAGCAGGGCGGGCAGCACGCGGCCTTGCTTGCCGGCAGCGGGTTGTAAAAATTCAAACCAGGCCATCGGCATGCAGTTTGAGCACCCGGTCAGCGCGTGCGGCTGCGGCTTCGGAATGAGTTACCAGCACCAGCGATGAGCCCTGCGCACGCGTTTGCGCCAGCAGCGCGTCCATCACGCGGGCGGCGGTGGCCGGGTCCAGGTTGCCGGTGGGCTCGTCGGCCAGCACCAGCGCCGGCCTGTGCACCAGCGCGCGTGCCATGGCCACGCGCTGCAATTGCCCGCCCGAGAGCTGCTGCGGCAGCCGCTCGCCCAGGCCGCTCAGACCGACGGCGTCCAGCATGTGCTGCACGCGTGCGTCGTCGTGCTGGCCCAGCAGCAGCAAGGGCAGTCCGACGTTTTGCGCCACATCCAGATGCGGCAGCACATGAAATGCCTGAAACACAAAACCAACATGCCGGCGTCTGAGCAGGGCGCGCTGCTCGTCATTGAGCTCGCCCAGGTTGTGACCTTGCAGATGGACGCTGCCATGGTCCCAGCTGTCCAGCCCGGCCATGCAGTTCAGCAGGGTTGATTTACCCACACCGGATTCACCCACGATGGCGACAAACTCGCCGGGCGCCAGACTCAGGCTGACGTTGCGAAACACCGGGCTGTCGCCGTAGTGTTTGGCGAGCTGCTGTATTTCAAGGTTCATAGGGTGGCTCCGGCGCACTGCGCTGTGAGTGCCAGCACTTGCGCCAGCGCGTCAGGGGCATCGCACGCCACCACGCGCCGTTGCGGCATGCTGCGCAGCCAGGTCAGCTGGCGCTTGGCCAGCTGGCGCGTCGCCGCGATGCCCTGCTCGCGAAAATCATGTTCGGCCTGCTGCACTTCTGGCGGATTTTTCAGGGCATTCAGCTTGTCTAAAAGTGCCCAAGCTTGGCGGTAACCCACGCAGCGCATGGCCGGCAGATCCGGGTGCAAATCAGCCCGCGCCCGCAGACTGCGCACTTCATCGAGAAAGCCGGCCGTCAACATGGCGTCAAAACGCTGCGCAATGCGCTGGTGAAGCCAAACACGGTTTTGCGGTTCGAGGCTGATCAGCAGGCCAGAGGGCGCTGTGTCAGTCTCCATCGACGGCTGGGTTTGCGCGATGCGTCGTTGAAAAAATGACATCGGCTGGCCAGACGCGCGAAACACCTCCAGCGCACGCGAAATGCGCTGCGAATCCTGCGGCTGCAAGCGTGCGGCAGTCAGCGGGTCAACACGTGCCAACTCGGCATGCAGCGCGGGCCAGCCCTGGGCTGCGGCCTGCACGGCCAACTCGGCCCGCAGCGCCGGGCTGGCGGTCGGCATGTCGTCCAGGCCATCCCACAATGCCTTGAAGTACAGCATGGTGCCGCCCACCAGCAGGGGCAGCTTGCCGCGACTGCGAATATCCGTCATCAAACCCCGGGTGTCGCGCACAAAATCGGCTGCGCTGTAGGCCTGCAGCGGGTCACGGATATTGATCAGGTGGTGCGGCACGGCCGCCAGCTCGTCTGCACAGGGTTTGGCCGTACCGATGTCCATACCGCGGTAAACCAGGGCTGAGTCCACACTGATGATCTCGACGGCCTGCTGCTGCGCAATGGCCAGGGCTGCGGCTGTTTTACCGGCGGCCGTGGGACCGGCCAGGGCCAGGAAAGCCGGCAAGTCAGCGGGCAAGGCGCTGCTGTTCATGACACGCAAGCCGGGGCAACCGGGTTGCTGCGGCCATAACGCCGCACCACGGTCCAGGCGGTCAGGGCCAGCACAACGCTCCAGGCGGCCACACCGTAAGTCAGCGGCCGTGCGCTGCCGTCCATGTGCGTGCCCAGCCAAGTGCCAATGAAAAAGGCCACCACCATCATCAAAAAACCATTGAGTGCGGCGGCGGTGCCGGCCGCTTCTGGGAAGGGCCCGACTGCACCGCTCTGCCCGCAGGGTTGGTGCACGCCGTGCCCCAGCATGTAAAGCGCAAAAGGCAGACACAAGGACCAGACGTTTTGAATGCCGTACCAGGCCAGAGCGGCCATCAGCACGCCGGCTGACAGGCTCAAGACCGCGGCCAAGGCGGCGGCATTTTGCACGCCATAGCGTTGCAGTAAACGGCGACACAAAAAAGTACCGAGTAAATAGGCAAAGCACATTAAAAACAGCACCATGCCGAATTGTGTTTTAGACAGGCCCAGCACCTGGATAAAGACAAAGGGCGAGGTCGCCAGAAACGTGAACAAGCCGCCGTAAGACGCCACAGACAGCGATGAGTAAGCTAAAAAAGTCGGGTTGCGCAGGATCACTGTCCAGGTGCGCACCAGTGTTTTGACTTGCAGCGCCTGCGGGTTGGGCTGCGCCAGGGTTTCTTTAAAACGCCACAGTACCAGCGCCAGTGTGCCTGCCGAAAAGAGGGCCGGCACCAGCAATGTCATGCGCCAGCCTGACAGATCAGACACCAGGCTGCCCACAGGCGGAGCCAGGCAGGCCAGCACACCCAGCCCGCTCAGGCCCTTGGACATGATGCGAGCGCCTTCGGTGGGCGCGTAGAGGTCGCGCACGATGGCGCGTGCGCACACCACCACCGCGCCCATGGCCGCGCCTTGCAGCGCTCGCCAGATAATCAGCCAAAGCATGGAGGGAGCTTGGGTGCTGGCCAGGGCGGCCAAGGTGTAGGCCAGTAAACCGGTCAGCAGCACAGGCCTGCGGCCGAAGCGGTCGGACAAAGGCCCCCAGATCAGTTGGGAGCAACCAAAAGCCAGCAGCAAGGCGCTCAAGGTGTACTGGGCCTGCCACATCGGGGCCGCAAAACTGGATGACAGCGAGGGGAGAGCCGGTAAATACAAGTCCGTCGTCACCGGCTGAATACCCAGTGTGAGCGCCAGGATCAGCACGATCAGTCCGGCGGGCATGCCTGCCGGGGCGGCGCTGAAAGACAGTGGCAAAGAGGAGGTCTGACTTGAAGGCATCCCAACGAGCGTATCAGGATTTGCAGCAGCAGAGCAGCACGCCGGTCATGCGCTGATGACCTGGTGGCTACCGGTGGGTTGAAATCATTCGGCCCCAATGCCGTAGCCGGTTGCACGCGCAAGCTGAACATCCGACCGCAGGTCCTGAAGGGGCAGGACATCAACTGGAAACTGAATGAATCGCCGATTTTTAAAGCTGCTCTCTAGACCTGCATGTAGCATGCGCGACTCAGCGCAAATCGCGCTGGCAGAAGGGGTATTTTTTGAGGGGGTTAGAGCGGCCTGCAGGGGAAAAAACGAGGGTTTTTACGCAGTTTGTCGATTGAACAAAGGTGCCACACTGGTTCTAGGGTGATTGGAATTCCTCTCCACCATGCCGCAACCCCTTTGAAAGGCTTGGGATGAACAATATCGATTTGAAAGGCCGCGTTGCGGTCATCACCGGCGGCGCACAAGGTATTGGCTACGCTACCAGCGAACGCATGTTGCGCTCTGGTGCCAGTGTGGTCATGTGGGACATTGATGCTGCTAAGTTGGAAGAAGCCAAAGCGTCATTGAGCAAACTTGGCAAGGTCAGTGGTTACATAGTCGAACTCACCTCTGATGCTGCGGTGGGTGCCACCACAGCACAAACCATCAAGGATAGCGGCCACATCGACATCCTGGTGAACAACGCTGGCATTACCGGCGGTAACGGCACCACTTGGGATTTAGACCCCGAAGTGTGGAAGCGTGTCATTGATGTGAACTTGATGGGACCTTATTACACCTGCCGCCACGTCACGCCTCATATGGTCTCCCGTGGATGGGGGCGCATTGTGAACATCGCATCAGTCGCTGGCAAAGAAGGTAACCCCAATGCAAGCCATTACAGCGTATCAAAAGCAGGTGTGATTGCGTTAACCAAATCATTGGCCAAAGAAGTCGCGACAAAAGGTGTATTGGTCAACGCGGTAGCGCCTGCTGCCGCCAAGACTGCCATGTTTGCCACCATGGCGCAAACGCATATTGATTACATGCTTAGCAAAATTCCGATGGGACGTTTTGTAGAAGTTGATGAAATTGCAGCCATGGTCAGCTGGTTATCCAGCGAAGACTGCTCGTTTACGACGGGCTCGGTGTTTGATATAACTGGCGGCCGGTCAACCTATTGACGCCATGATTACCAAGCCCTAAATGCTGTGGCAACTTGTTGTGTATTTGAAATGTCTAGTTCTTAGCTGCGGTGGATTGGGGGAGTAATCCCTTTAATCTGCGGCTTTTCAATCCAATCAGAAGGAGTTAATTGTGCTGAATCTTCTCAAAGCATTCTTTCTCGCCATCACATTTGCGGCAGTATCTGCCCATGCCCAACCTTATCCGAACAAGATCATCAAGATCGTCATTCCCTACCCACCCGGGGGTGCAACCGATATCGTGGGTAGATATGTTGGCCAAAAACTTCAGGAAGTTCTAAACACGCCGGTCATCATCGATAACAAGCCAGGTGCCGGAACAAATATTGGCACTGAAGGAGTGGCGAAGGCGAGCCCCGACGGCTACACATTGCTACTTGGCTCTTTTGCCAATGGCGTGAACAAGTCTCTGTTTAAAAATATGTCTTTCGATCCCACCAAGGATCTCGTTGGGGTTTCTCTCATATCGCTCGGGTCCATCATCATGACCGTACCACCGGATTTCCCGGCCAATACGGTTCAAGAGTTCATTGCTATCGCAAAAGCTCAGCCTGGAAAACTTAACTATGGTGTCGGTGGGGCGGGCAGTTCTGCGCACCTGGCGGGTGAGCTGTTCAAGTCGATAACGGGAACTGCCATTGAATCAATTCAGTACAAAGGTGGTGCAGCAGCCTTGCAGGATTTGATGGCCGGCCGCGTACAGTTGATTTTTGACAATCCGCAGATCCTGATTCCGCTGGCAAAGGCAGGTAAATTGAAACTTCTGGCAGTCACTGGCAAAGACCGCGCAGCCTACCAGCCATCATTGCCCACATTGATTGAGTCGGGTGTCAAGGGCTTTGAAATTTATTCTTGGTACGGTCTTCTGGCCCCCGCCAAAACCCCGGTAGAGGTAGTCACCGTGATTGAGAACGCCATGGCAAAAATTATGGCTATGCCCGATGTCAAAGCCAAATTCAGTGACTTAGGAATCGTGCCTATTGGAAGCAATGCAAAGGTGATGAACGAGTTCTTTCTTGAGGAAAATCGGAAATGGGAAAAGATCGTTAGAGAAGGAAAGATTCAGGTGGAATGACTCTGTATGACGAGTCAGAAGGAATTTAGCGGGTCGTCGCCTGGCTTAGGCTTTGAGTCGATTGCTAGCAAAGCCCGGCATCCATGAAAATCACTGAACTAGACGTAACAGTATTTGCGTGGGACGATATCCCTGCTGCGCGCTATGGCAATGCCAACCCAGTCACCACCTCACGTGGTGAGATGGGACTTTTACGAATCGCGACTGACGAGGGCTTGGAAGGGCACGCATTTCTCGGCTCATCATTTCGCAGCGTCTATCTTGATGTCACATCCCTCGTACGACATTTGAAACCAGAGGTGATTGGCTCAAACCCGCTGGACCGCGAACGCATTCATCGAAAACTGATAGCGAAGACTCGTGCAACAACGCTTCGCGCAATAGGTGCCATTGATGTCGCAATCTGGGACTTGTGCGGCAAGATTGCAGGGCTCCCGCTGCATCAAATGATGGGCTCTTATCGCAGCCGCGTGCCCGCGTATGCAAGTTCCTCGACGCTTGGCGAAAAATCAGCCTATGTGGACAGTGTGCTGGCTATGAAGGACGCCGGTTTCAAAGCTTACAAGATCCATCCACCTTCCAATCTCGCTGACTGCATTGATGTTTGCCGCAAAGTCCGGGCCGCCGCCGGTGACGACATGGTGCTCATGGTCGACCCGGCAGGCGCTTTTGATTACCCACAGGCTCTGCGGCTTGGGCGTATTTTGGAAGAGCTGAACTTCCACTGGTACGAGGACCCTTTGAGCGAATCGGATATTTACAACTACGTTAAATTACGTCAGAAATTGGACATACCGATTTTGGCGACTGAGTACTCGCCTGGCGGATTTGAGGCCTACGCGCCTTGGATCATGGCACAGGCTACAGACTACTTGCGCGCTGATGTGGCCATCAAGGGCGGCCTGACTCCAGTGATGAAAACCGCCCATCTTGCCGAGGCATTCCAGATGAATCTGGAGGTACATCATGGTGGAAACTCACTGAACAACGTGGCTAACTTGCACGCCATCATGGCTATCAAAAACTGCGAGTATTTCGAGGTACTTTTGCCTAACGGAGCACAAAAGTATGGTCTGATCGAAGACATCCAACTCGACAGCGATGGGTATATAAATATCGCACCTTTTGACCATCCGGGCTTGGGGGCTCAGATAGATTTCGACCTCATTCGGAATAAAACACTTGAAATTCTTCGCTGATCTAAGCGTCAAAACCAGTGTATGTGCGCACCGTCGCCCAGTTTGCGTTTGCTCGCGCTAACGATTTCCGCTACGCAGATGCAACGCTCCTTAGTACCAAAATGCGCAAGGCCTGTGCAGGCGGACCATGGAGCCACTGTCGCGGAAGAATGGTGGAGTCAGCCACAGTCTTGCCGAGTCAGTTTGACTTGGGAATGATGAGCGGGCCCTTCATCGGCAGCACTAAAGTGCCGGCATGAAATGCATAGCGACTACCCTCAAGGCCTCAAAAATTGCTTCGTGAAAGAGATGTCATGAAAATTATCAAGCTAGAAACCTTTGCGATTCCACAAGTCGGCCTGGTCAAGATCACGTTGGAGGACGTATCCACCGGCTGGGGACAAATCGCCAGCTTCGAGGCAGCCGACATAGTCGCCGAAATTATTCATCGTCAGATAGCGCCATGCCTTCTGGGCGTGGAATTTGAATCCATCCAAGCGGTTTTGCAAAAAATCACTGACAGGACCATGAAGTTTCATGGCTCGCACATCAGCCGTGGGATGTCAGCCGTTGAAACGGCACTGATGGACGCGCTGGCTAAAGCGAACGGCCAACTAGTGACCGAGATGATTGGGGGAAACACAACTCCGATTCCCGTATATGGCTCAAGCATGAGTAGAACCATCACCCCGACCAAAGAAGGGGAGCGCCTGAAAAGACTCAAGGACGAATTTGGGTACAAGGCGTTCAAGATCCGGGTGGGAAAGGATTGCGGGCATGACCAAGATGAATGGCCTGGCCGAACGGAGGAACTCATACCCTTGGCTCGACGCATGTTGGGATCAGAAACAGTCATCCATGCCGATGCAAACAGTTGCTATTCCCCGAAAAAAGCTATCGAGGTCGGCTCCATGCTGGAGGCTAACGGCTACGGTCATTTTGAGGAGCCTTGCCCATTCTGGATGTTGGACTGGACCGGGGAAGTGGCTTCCAAACTCAATATACCTGTGGCGGGTGGAGAACAGGACCACGCGCAGAGTACCTGGACCACCATGATCAGAGACCATGTAGTCGACATCGTTCAGCCAGATATTTGCTACTGTGGCGGCATCTCTGTCGCGCTAAAAATTGCGCAACTGGCCCATGAAAATGGCCTGCTTTGCGTACCGCATTGCGCCAATCATTCACTGGTCACAATTTTCACGATGCACCTCTGGAACGCGCTTCCCAACAAAGGCCCTTTCATGGAGTACTCCATAGAAGATCAGAGTATGTACGCGGGGATGTACCTCAACCCACCAAGGCTCGAAGATGGAAAGCTACATTTTGTGTCTGAGGGGTACGGTTGGGGGGTTCAGATCAATCCGCAATGGCTCGACAAGGCCGTTCACCGCGCATCTCTCGCGAGCTAGGGCCGCGGCCAATGATGTGTTGGCAGCGGGCAAGGGTTTTACGGGCGTGCGGGGTACGCAGTTTGTCGATTGATCAAAGATGCCATACTTGCCTTGGGCTCGTTGGAATGCCTATCTGTGATTGCATGGCGATCTCCTCGTCAGGATCCTAGTCTTGAAGCCATGTTTTAAGGACAATGAACTCATGAAACCGCTCCTGACCATTCTCTGCACTTTCCTGCTTGCTGGAAACTGCCTCGCACAGGACTACCCAAATAAGCCCGTGCGATTCATAGTTCCTTACGCGCCGGGCGGCAGTTCCGACATTCTTGCGCGCACGCTGGGCCAAAAGTTTGCCGACGCGATGGGACAACCCTTCATCATCGACAACCGGCCCGGCGCAGGCAGCATGGTTGGCACCGATGTCCTAGCCAAGTCCCCGGCTGACGGCTACACCATCATCCTCTCGGACATGCCGCACACCATCAATCCGAGTATCAATCCCAAGGTGCCTTACGACCCGGTGAAAGATTTCTCTCCGGTGAGCGTGATCAGTGTTTCGCCGATGTTCCTGTTCGTGCATCCGTCGTTCGAGGCTAAGAGCGTAAAAGAGCTCATCGCGCTTGCTAAGGCTCAGCCGAACAAGTTCGCCATCGCCTCTGGCGGCAACGGCGCGACAACACACCTCGTCGCCGAGTTGCTGCAGGCGAGCGCCGGTATCAAGCTCACACACGTCCCTTACAAGGGCGCGGGGCCGGCCATCGCCGATGTCGCTGCGGGTCAGGTGCCGATCACTTTCACCTCAATGGCCACCGCCGCGCCCCTGGTCAAGGCCGGGCGCCTGCGTGTTCTTGGCGTGACGAGCAGCAAGCGCCTCGCCGCCTTCCCCGACGTCCCGACCTTCGAGGAAAGCGGCCTCACCGGCCTCACCTTCGAGCACTGGTGGGGCATCATGGCGCCCGCTCGTACGCCTGCAGCGGTCGTCGCAAAGCTGCAAGGCGAGATTGTCAAAGCGCTCGCCGCGCCCGACGTGCGGGATCGTCTCACCGCGTTAGCCGTTGAGCCGCGCACTAACACGCCGGACCAGTTCCGCGCCCTGATCGAATCCGATCTCGCCCGCTGGGCGAAAGTCGTGCGTGATGCCGGCATCAAGCCCGAATAAGGATCGTCTCCAGGAGATACTGGGCGCCCTGCAGCAAGACGCTGGGCTGCTGTCGGATTTCAACGCGCTCTGCGACTTCGGCGGCCGTCGCGCCGGCACCGACAGCGAACGCAGCGCACTAGCTTGGTTGCGCGGAAAACTCTCCGCCATGGGCGGCACCTTTCGCATTGAACCTGTGACCTACGCTGGCTGGACTCAGGGAGACTGTTCGCTCTCGCTCATCGATGGAACTCCGCTCGTCGTCAACCCGCTACTCGGCGCGCAAGCCACGCCGCCCGAGGGTCTGGTCGCCGAAGTCGTCGATTTGGGCCGCGGCACCGAGGAAGACTTCACGCGCCTCGCGAACAAGCTGCCGGGCCGCATCGCCCTCGTGCGCCACGAGTACATGTTCAGCTCGCAAACTATCCACCGCCGCCGCAAGCTCGGTTGGGCTACGGAGCGCGGTGCGGTTGGCTTCCTCATCGCCAGTCCCGGCCCCGGCATCGGCCCCGTCTCCGGCTCGTCAGGACGCGCCGGCGGCACCGGCATTCCCGCCGCCGCCACCGACTACGAATCTGCCCAATCCATCATCGGACAAACGGTCCGCCTGGTCCTCAACGGCACCGACCACGATTCCACCACTGAAATACTGGTTCTTGACCTGCCCGGCCGCACTGGCAATGAAACTGGGCAATGTGTCGTCCTCTCAGCCCATGTCGACGGCCACGATCTCGCCGAAAGCGCCCTCGACAATGCCACTGGCGTCGCCGTCGCCCTGGCCGTCACCCGAGCCTTCGCCCCGCACTTGAAGAACTGCGAACAGGGATTGCGCCTGTGCATCTTCAGCGCCGAGGAATGGGCCCTGGCCGGCTCGAAGCTCTACCTCGATCGCATGAGCCAGACCGAGCGCGCCAGGATGCAGATGAACATCAACCTCGACACCGTCGCTGGCGACGACCATCTCACCGCGCTGACAAGCGATTTCCCGGCGCTGGACGCGTGGGTGAAAAAGGTGGCAACGGAGAACGGCCTGCAACTGGGGACCTACCTGCCGACGATGCAGAACTCGGATCACTTCCACTTCGCCAGGCATGGGATTCCAGCGATGAGGATCGTGGCGGGATTTGATCGGCGGGAGAGTTCCGTGCAGCATGTTCTGACGCCGCTGGACACACGCAACAAGGCAAAGGCGGCACAACTAGCTCGCGCTGGGCGCGTTACCACGATACTTACCTGGAACGCGCTCAACTCGATCGGCGAGCAGTTGGCGCGCTAAGCACTCACCAGAGTCTGGCTCTGCCCCAACTGCGGCAGGGGCGCTTGAGTAACTGCAGCGCTGGCGAACCTCGAATTGCGCGGCTTTGGCATGTCTCTTAAACTCAATGCATGAATATGCCTCTTCAAGAACCGCAGTTAAATGCTGCCGCCAGTGAGCAGCTCCTGAAACCTTCCGTCGCAGCCTGGGCGCTCGGCTTGGCCGGCTTGCTTCCCTTTTTGCTGGGGGCAGCCGGAGTTTGGTTTTTTCCCTTTGAGTGGTCTGACCTGGCCGCCACAGCGCTGCTCACTTATGCCGCTGTGATTGTGAGTTTTTTAGGGGGCATTCACTGGGGCCTGGCCATGCGGCAGGCGCGCGCACCGCGCGGTTGGTTGATCTGGGGTGTGCTGCCGAGTTTGCTGGCCTGGGCCGGTTTGCTGCTCAACAGCGCCTGGGGCTTGCTGCTGATGGCGGCCAGTTTGATCGTCTGCTACGTGGTGGACGCTCAGATTTACCGCCCCCTGCAACTGGGCAGCTGGCTGATCTTGCGCGGCATCCTGACCTTTGTGGCCGTCGTGTCCTGCCTGGCGGGTGCAGCGGCTTTTTGGGGCTAGCGCCCGCGTAAAAAAAGACTGTCAAGCTCGCGCACGCTCATCTGCCGCCAGGTCGGGCGGCCGTGATTGCATTGGTCCGAGCGCTCGGTTTCTTCCATTTGCCTGAGCAAGGCATTCATTTCATCGATCGTGAGTTTGCGATTAGCGCGCACTGCGCTATGGCAGGCCATGGTGGACAGCAACTCGTTGTGGGCGCGCTCAATCACGGTGCTGGCATCGTGCTGTGCCAGCTCGGCCAGTACGCTGCGAGCCAGCGCCACCGCGTCAGATTGCGCCAGCGAGGTCGGCACTGCGCGCACCGCCAGTGTCTTGGGCGAAAAAGCGGTGATCTCCAGGCCCAGCGTTTGCAGCGTGTCGGCAGCGCTGTGAGCGATGGCAATTTCTTGCGCTGTGGCGGCGAAAGTTGCAGGAATCAGCAGCGGCTGGCTGGTGATAGCAGTGTCGATGAGCTGGGTTTTCAGGCGCTCGTAAACAATGCGCTCGTGCGCCGCATGCATGTCGACGATCACCAGGCCGGCGGCGTTCTCGGCGAGGATGTAGATGCCTTGCAGCTGCGCCAGTGCCCGACCCAGCGGCCACTCGCCGGGCGCTAGCACGGCGGTCTGCGGTGCAGCTGGCTGCACCGCCAACGCATTGACCGGCAAGCCCTGGCCGGCTGCGGGCACAGGCCACATGGCTTCGAAATCATTCACGCGCGGGTTCTGGGGCTGCGCCAAGTCCATGCCGGCCTGCGCCCAGCCCAGGCCGCGCACGGCGCGTTGGGCATCGTTCATCAGCTCGGGTGGCGTGGCGTCCAGGAGGAGGGTCTGACTCGCGGGGTTCAGGCTGGCGCCTTGCGTGCGCGTTGCAGCCAGTGCGTTTTCAGCGGCATGGCGTACTGCCTGGTGGACTTCGCGACTGTCGCGAAAGCGAACTTCGATCTTGGTCGGGTGCACATTCACATCGATGCGCGCCGGGTCCATCTCCACATACAGCACATACACCGGTTGGCGATGACCGTGCAGCACGTCTTCGTAAGCGCTGCGGGCCGCATGCGTCAGCACTTTGTCGCGCACAAAGCGGCCGTTGACATAGGCAAACTGCTGGTCCGGCCGTGAGCGGGCGGCGTCCGGAATGCCGGCGCGGCCCCAAACGCGAACCGCAGGCTGACCGTTGTCGCGGCGCGCGCTGCTCTCGTAGCTCACAGCCACCGACTGCGCCACGAAGTCTTCGCCCAGTACATCGGCCAGGCGCTGATTGAGCGCCGCCAAAGAGTCGTCGCCCTGCATAGACGCCGTAGCGGCGCGCCACTGCTCGACCAGTTTGCCTTCGTGCCAGATGGCAAATCCGACATCAGGCCGCACCAAGGCATGGCGACGCACCGCCTCCAGGCAGTGGGCCAGTTCGGTGGCGTCGGTTTTTAAAAACTTGCGGCGGGCCGGCGTGGCATAAAAAAGCTCGCGAACTTCGACCGTGGTACCCGTGCTGCGTGCAGCCGGCTTGAGCTCGCCGGTGCGCCCGTCGAGTTGCCAGGCATGCGTGTCCGCTGCCGTGCTGTCGCTGCCCGCATGGCGCGAGATCAGGCTCATGTCGGCAATCGAGTTGATGGCCGCCAGCGCTTCCCCCCTGAAGCCCATGGTGGCCACGGCCTCGAGGTCTTGCAAGGAGGCAATTTTGCTGGTGGCATGGCGGCGCAAGGCGGTGGCCAGCTCGTTTTGCGGAATGCCGCTGCCGTCATCTTCTACCTGGATCAGTCGCACACCGCCGGCCAGCAGCCGAACTGTGATCTGACGGGCGTCTGCGTCCAGCGCGTTGTCAACCAATTCGCGCACCACCGAGGCGGGCCTTTCGACGACTTCACCGGCGGCGATCTGGCTGATCAGCTCGTCAGGCAGTTCGCGTATGGGGCGGCGGGGCAGGGCGGGGGCATCAGGGTTCACGTACCGATTTTAGGCTGTGCGCGTGTCAAAATCAGTCGCATGGAACTGCTCGCCTTTTTGATCGACTTCATTTTGCATGTGGACCGGCATCTGGAGGTCTTTGTACAGACCTACGGCGCCTGGGTCTATGCCTTGCTGTTTGCCATCGTGTTTGTCGAAACGGGTCTGGTGGTGATGCCCTTTTTACCGGGTGATTCGCTGCTGTTTGTGGTGGGAGCGCTGTGCGGCATCGGGCTGATCAGTCTGCCCGTGGCCATGGGTTTGCTGCTGCTGGCGGCCATTTTGGGCGACCAGTGCAACTACAGCATAGGCCGGCACATCGGCCCTAAGGTGTTTCAGTGGGAGGACTCGCGCTGGTTCAACAAACGCGCTTTTGACCAGGCCCATGATTTTTACGAGCGCTATGGCGGCATCACCATCATATTGGCGCGCTTCATGCCCTTTGTGCGCACCTTCGCCCCCTTTGTGGCGGGGGTGGCCGAAATGAACCGAAGCAAGTTCACGGCCTATAACGTGATCGGCGCATTCATCTGGGTGTGCGGCCTGGTCGGTGCGGGTTTTCTGTTCGGTAATTTGCCCTGGGCCAAAGAGAACCTGAGCAAAATCATCTGGGCCATGATTCTGGTGCCGGGCTTGATCGTTATCTTTGGCGCGCTCAAGGCAAGGCGCGCTGCTGCCGCGCGATAGCGCTCAGATCGCCCGGTTGCGCGCCAGCGGCGGGTTTTTGGCAAAGTAGCGCAAGATCCCGCGCATCAGCGCGTCTGACAGCTGCGCCTGGTAAACAGGGTTGCGCAAGCGCACTTCTTCATCCGGGTTGCTGATGAATGCCGTTTCAACCAGCACGCTGGGAATGTCCGGTGCCTTCAGCACGGCAAAGCTGGCTTGCTCGACGCGGGCCTTGTGCAGTTTGCCGATGCTGCCGATCTCCCCCAGCATGGCGCCGCCCAGTTTGAGGCTGTCGCTGATCTGCGCGGTGGTGCTCATGTCAAGCATGGCCTTGAGCACCTGCGCATCCTTGGCCTTGACGTTGATGCCGCCCACCTGGTCGGCGGCATTTTCTTTGTTGGCCAGCCAGCGTGCCGAGCTGCTGGAGGCGCCACGGTCACTCAGCGCAAAAACGCTGGCGCCTTGCGGGCGGTCGGAGAAAAAAGCGTCGGCATGAATGCTGATGAACAAGTCAGCTTGCACGCGCCTGGCTTTTTGCACACGCACATGCAGGGGCACAAAAAAATCAGCTTCGCGTGTGAGGTAAGCACGCATATTGGGTTGCTGGTTGATGCGCTCGCGCAGTTGCATGGCGATTTGCAGCACCACGTCTTTTTCACGCGTGCCGCCAGGGCCAATGGCGCCCGGGTCTTCGCCGCCATGACCGGGGTCCAGCGCAACGATGACCAGACGGTCTGTTGGAACAGGCTTGGCCGGAGGGCGAGCAGACCCGGACTGGGCCGATGGCACAGGGTCAGTTTCAGCACGACGACCGGCCCCGGCGATCAACTCACCCAGCGGGTCGGACCCGGCATTGGCGGCGGGCGGTGACGCAGGTGTTGGAGCCGTGGCCACCGGTGATGGGCTCTTGGGTTCCTGGTCTTTGAGCCGCTCGGCGATCAGCGCTTCTAGGGGGTCCAGGGGTTTTTGCGGGTACAGGTCAAACACCAGCCGGTGCTGGTAAGGCGCTACCGGCTTGAGCGTGAAGACCTGCGGCAACACCGCTTGCTTGAGGTCAATCACCAGGCGCAGCACGCCCGGTGCGTTTTGCCCGACGCGTATGCCTGCAATGTTCGGATCATCCGGCCTGACCTTGGCGACCAGCTCGCGCAGCGCCGGCAAGAGGTCAATGCCCTCGATGTCGATGGCCACGCGCGGCGGGTCCGGAATAAGGAACTGGCGGGCTTTGATCTCGCTGTCGGACTCGATGGTCAAACGCGTGTAGTCCTTGGCGGGCCAGACCCGCACGGCCAGAATTTCAGCTCCGCGGGCAATTTGCCGAACGCCCAGCAACAAGACCAGGCTGCCGCTTTGCAGCAGCTGGCGACGGGTGGCTTTCGTTGGCGTCATGCTGCCGTCAGGGCGGCGCCCGTGGGTGTGAGGGCATGCAAATTGACGCGGCGCTCTTGAGAGTCGTCTTCGCCTTGGATTGTTTCCAGGCACAAGCGCAGGTCTGGGGCAGGCAGGTGCCGCCCGGCTTTATCGGGCCATTCAACGAGCTTGAGGCCGGGGCCGGCAAAGATGTCGCGAAAGCCGGCCTCTTCCCATTCATCCGGGTCGTTGAAGCGGTAAAAGTCAAAGTGCCAGATGGCCAGAGGTTCAGCGCCGGCACCAGCCACGCTGTAGGGTTCGACCACGGCATAGGTCGGGCTTTTGATGCGACCTGCCACCCCCAGCGCTTGCAGGAGATGGCGTACCAGGGTCGTTTTGCCGGCACCCAAATCACCTTCGAGCGTGATGCTGGCGCACAGATCCGACCCGCCGGCTTGCACGCGCAGCGCCAGCGCTTGCGCGAAGTCGCGCGTGTGCTTTTCATCCGGCCAGGCCAGAGTTTTTACAATAGGGCGGTGAAACTCAATAGCCATCAATTCGTGTCTGACATCCAGGTTTGGGCGCGTGAGCTTGGATTCTCGCAAATTGGCGTGGCAGGCGTGGACCTGTCGACGGCAGAACCCGGATTATCGGCTTGGTTGGCCGCAGGCTTTCATGGGGACATGCATTTCATGGCAGCCCACGGGCTCAAACGGGCCAGACCGGCCGAGCTGGTGCCCGGCACTGTGAGCGTGATCACTGCACGCATGGACTATTTACCGGCCCAGACGCCGGAGCTCGATGCCGACTGGCAGTCGCGTGAACTCTCGCGGCTGACGCGGCCGACTGAGGCGGTGGTGTCTGTCTATGCACGTGGGCGCGACTATCACAAGGTCTTGCGGGCGCGGCTGCAAAAATTGGCAGAGCGCATTGCCCAGCATGTGGGGCCTTTTGGCCACCGTGCTTTCACCGATTCGGCCCCGGTGCTGGAGGTCGAGCTGGCCGAGCGCAGCGGTCAGGGCTGGCGCGGCAAACACACGCTGCTGCTCAACCGTGAAGCCGGCTCCATGTTTTTTCTGGGCGAGATTTATGTGGACCTGGCGCTGCCCCACAGCCAGGCGCTGACGCCCCACTGCGGCGCTTGCAATGCTTGTATCACGGTGTGCCCGACGCAGGCCATCGTGGCAGCGTACCGTCTTGATGCCCGGCGCTGTATTTCTTATCTGACGATTGAGCACGCCGGGCCGATTCCTTTGGAGCTGCGCCCCCTGATGGGCAACCGTATTTACGGCTGCGACGACTGCCAGCTGGTGTGCCCCTGGAACAAGTTCGCCCAGCGAAATGCCTTGCCCGACTTTGACGAGCGCGCCGGCTTGACCGGTCAGCAGCTGTGCACGCTGTGGGCTTGGAATGAAGCTGAGTTTTTGCGCCACACCGAAGGCAGTCCGATCCGCCGTATCGGCCATGAACGCTGGTTGCGCAACCTGGCCGTGGCCATGGGCAATGCTTTGAGCACCCTGCGCCAGAGGCAGGCCGATCCGGCTGCGCAGGCAGAGCAAGAGGTCTTGCGCCAGGCTTTGCAAAGCCGGCTGGACGACCCGAGCACTTTGTTGCAGGACCATTTGCAATGGGCCTTGGCGCAAGGCGCTTGATCAGGTCCAAGTCCTCAAATTGCTCAGCGCGATGGCAAAGGGCAGGCTGAGCAAACCCATCAGCGTGGACAGCGTCACCAGTCCCGCCACCAGCGGCCCGTTGTAGCCCATGCGGGCCGCCAGCACGTAGGCCGTCGGGGCGGTGGGCAGGGCTGAGAAGGCCAAAAGCACCAGGGTTTGGGCCTTGCTCAAGCCCAGGGCGTGGCTCAGAAACAAGGCCACCAGCGGCATCATCATGTGTTTGATCAGTAGCACCGCCACGCTCAGTGCCTTGGCCTCTTTCATCGAGCCCAGACGCATGCCGGCGCCGGCCGCCATCAGGCCCAGGGCCAATGAACCCGCACCGATGCGGCTGACGCTGGGCTCCAGCCAGCTCGGAATGTGAAAGCCCAGCAAATTGGCCAGCAATCCGCTGACCGTGGCAATGATGAAGGGGTTGCGCAGCAGTTCCCGGCCGAAATGGGTTTCGGAATGCCTGGCCATGGGCCAAATGGCGGCCATATTGAAAATAGGCACGCACACGCCGATCAACACGGCAATCAGCAGCAGGCCTTCAGGGCCG
The DNA here is from genome assembly GCA_044361945.1 of Polaromonas sp. Classification (GTDB taxonomy): domain Bacteria; phylum Pseudomonadota; class Gammaproteobacteria; order Burkholderiales; family Burkholderiaceae_C; genus Polaromonas. Next base: position 18,673 of record JBIKHX010000008.1, read on the forward strand.
GCCAGGCGCTCGGCCATGGCCAGCGCGATGAAGGAGTTAAAGCGAAACCCGATTTGAGCGCAGGCGGCATGCTCGCGGCGATCGATTCGTGCTCCCAGCCAGGGCAAATAGGGCAGAACATAGGCCAGTGCAATGCCGCTGCCTGCCAGCGTCAAGCCGCCAATAATCAGCCCGGATGTGGCTGACAGGTCCAGTGGACTTTTCACAATCGAGTGAAACAGCAGCACCGGGAAAAATACAAAAAATACCAGTTTTTCCGCCTGCTCCCAAACCGCACGGTTCAGGGCG